>JANMZO010000320.1:0-1981 GCA_031383405.1 Acidimicrobiia bacterium
GGGCGTCGGACATTAAAGGCCTCATCATCGACGACGGCCCCGGAATCCGGGGAGGCGGAGCCGAGCCCGGTTCACAGTCGCTTGAGGGCATCGGGCCGGGAGCCGCCTACGCGCAGGCCACCCCGGATCCCTTCGCGCTGATCGAACTCGCGAGTGACATCCGGCCGCCCGACTATGCCGCCCGTTTCGTCCGCCTCGCCGTTGAGGGCTCGGCCCTCGAGATGGCGGTCGCGGTCGTCGCTGTGGCCCGGCCGCCCTGGTTGACGGGACTGCTGGCCGAGTACGGGGTCGTCGAATCCCGACTGGCCGACGCTGTTCGGTTGTTCGCCGGTGGTTGAAGCTCACGCCCAATTGTCCGAGTGATTCAACCAAAAGAGTCAAGAAAACCACTCTCCGTGTCGAAAAGGGGATATGAACGAAAACGAACCCGAGCCGGATGCCTCGCCACCGGAAGCCGTCAGGAACCCTTCGTTCTACGAGATCCTCGACATTCCGACCAATGCTGAAGAAATGGAGGTCGATCATGCGTTTGCCCGGTTCCTGCAGGAGCCCGGCTCCGACGCCCGTTTGACCTCGCAGCGTAAGCACGCCTGGGAGGTTCTTCGGGATCCGCTCAACCGATCGTTCTACGACGAGTACCTGGCCAAACAGCGAGCGGCCGAAGTTCGTTCGCACGACAGGTCATTCCGCAAGAGCGTTGGTTCCATGTCGACATTTACCCTCGGAAGTAGCGTTGACCTTCAGGCCACGGCGCAGTCGAAGGGTCGCCGAGGCTGACGACCTGTCACGTACCGGTCCCGACCCGACCGGTCACGACCCTTCAGCCCAACGTGTTTCAGCCCAACGAGTTTCAGCCCAACGAGTTTCAGTCCACGTGTCCTAGTCCAACGTGTCGTATGGCGATGATTCCCGGAGAAACAGCAGCTCCGATCCCACCGGCAACCACTCCGGCTGCCCGGCGAGCGCCTTCATCGACCAGACGTTGCCGGGTGAAATCTGCAGAAACACCGGCTCGTTGACCGGCGCCAGAAGCCTTGCTGCGGTGATCAGCCTCCTCCCGATACCCTGACCGCGCGCATCGGGACCGACCTCGTATGCGGCCTCCATGCGGCCGGCCAGACCCCGGCCCATCACCAAAAGCCCCAGCCCGCTGCGATCCCTGAACGATCGTACACTCGTCGGGTCGCGATAGGTACGCGCGCGTACTACCCTGGAGTGCGTGCGGTCATCCGTTTCGGTCATGCCGGCTTCGCCCGGTTCCGTCCCCTGCCCGATGGCGGCAAACACCGCGTCGTAGATTCCGGGTTTCGAGCCGAGTTCGACGGCGAGGGCCGCAAGGAAACGAACATCGGACAGTGCGAACGGGTCCTCCCGCGTCCACCGCGACACGAACTCCGGGTCGACATCACTCGCAATGATGTGATGTCCGAAGAACGCGAGGACCGCATCGGTCGGGCTCGAGGGCGACGGAAGATGAGTTGTTTCGAACGATGCGGGCGGAAACACGCCGCGTGCGGCGTCGTGCAACAGTTTCAGCAAAGCGCCATCGCGCCCGTTCACCCGAAACGATGAGGTGCTGTCGCCGCTCACAGTCGACCGGATGCGATCACCCGGGCGAGGAAGTCCCGGGTTTCGGGATGCGTCGGCTCATGGAAGATCACGTCAGGTCGATCCTGCTCCAGGATGGCGCCGTTCTTCAGAAAGCACACCGTGTCGGCGATCTCCCGGGCGAACCCCATTTCGTGGGTGGCGATGACCATTGTCATTCCTCCCGCTCGTACGTCGCGGATGACGTTGAGGACCTCGCCGACCAGAACCGGATCCAACGCGGCCGTCACCTCGTCGAGCAGCATGACCTCCGGCCGCATAGCAAGCGCGCGTACTATCGCGACGCGCTGCTGCTGCCCGCCTGACAACTGGTCGGGAAATGCCTCCGCCTTGTCGCCCAGGTTGAAACGCTCGAGCAGTTCGTACCCTGAAC
>JANMZO010000321.1:0-4357 GCA_031383405.1 Acidimicrobiia bacterium
ACGGATGAACGCGAAAGCGACGGTGAGGCCGAGCGCAATCGAAGCGGCCCATCCGGGCAGACACCCACTCGCTTCCGTCGCGGCGAACTCCGCGCCGGATGTGCCGTCGGCGTCAACGGGAGCGGCCTCACGACCGACCGACTCGTCATAGCGGCACTGCCATTCAGTCACACCGTCACCGTCGCCCATGCCGGCTCACTATCGACGTTGGTGCCGCATCTTCGCTACGCCGCGACCGACTGCGCCAGGAGGTGCTCGACGCAGGCGCTCCTCTCGTCGTCACGCTCGTGCAGGAAGCATTGGATGATTCCCTCGAGGAACTGCACCTCACCTCGATCATCGCCACCGACCGGGAAGCTGGCGAACCTGAGAGCTTCCGCGCCGACAGCGCATAGCACGCGACACAGAACGACGACCTTCAGCGCAGGCAGTGACGCGCCAGAACGGCGTCTGGCGCGCTCGGCTGTCCGGAGGCGTGCGGCCAGGACGGCAACTCGCTGGCAGAGGTGACTGCCGATCAGTAGAGAATGTCGAGCGCGTATCGCAGAGCCCGATCGAGTTCCGATCGCTTGATCTCGTCGAGGTGACCCACGGGATCCCGGTCGAGCGCGTCGACGGGCACGGTGACGATGGTGTCGCAGTTGATCACGCACAGCTCGGGCAGACCCTCGTCTGGTCCGATCTCGACCTCGGACCGGATGCCGCGGATCGTCCGAGTGATTGGCACACAGATGATCGCCGTGAGCACTGCGGCCGCGGCGTCGCGGGTGATGACACAGACCGGACGTCGACCCGCTGGCGGACCGAGGTCGGCCCAGTAGATCTCGTGGCGGGCTACCACTCCGGTGCTGTGCGAGCGGCGAGCCGACCAGCAGATCGCACGACGGCGGGTTCGAGCGGCTGTCGTCGGTATGCGGCGACGAGGTCGCGGTCCGCAGCGATGGTGTTCTCGGCGTCGATGACGGCTTGGGCGCCGCGCCTGAGGAGTTCCGAGCGGTTCGTGCCGAGGGTTTTGGCGAGTTGGTCGAGATGGTCGACGAGGTCATCGTCGAGCTGGACGAGCACTTCACGTCTGGCCATGACCATATGATAACCCATATGTTGCGCTGATCGGCGCGACGGAACACGCGGCGCAGAACGTCGCATCGTCAACACGTCGGTACGCGCACCGATCGGCGCTTATGCCGGTGATCTTGTCAAGTGGGTGTGTTCACCGGCATATCCGGTGGGGGTGTTTCGTTGCTGTCGATCCGGTCGAGGAGGCCGGTGTAGACAGCGGCGAGTCGGCGGTGGTCACGCTCGCGGGCGTGGTCGCGTTGACGCAGGATGACGGGAGCGAACTCGGGTCCGGTGGCGAAGTGAACGCAGGTTTCGCAGACGGATTCGAACTGGCAGTCGAGCTCGACGGGTCGGGTGCAGTAGCCGTTGCCGAGCAGCCGGCGTTGCATTTCGATTCGCAGCCGACGCATCTGCGCGCCTTCGGCCGCAGCCGGCAGGACCGGGTCGGTCGTGTTGTAGAGCGCTTCGACTTGGGCGGTGACAGCGAAGTATTCGTCGGCGACTTTGCGGTCGGCGATGCGCGCGTAGACGAGCGTCATCCGCAACGATTTGTGGCCGAGCAACGCCGCGATTGCTTCGAGGCTCATCCCGCGATTGATGGCTTGGGTCGCGAGGGTGTGGCGCAACTGGTGCGGGTGGACGTTGCCGAGCCCGGCTGCGCGGGCGACGCGGCGAACGATCCGTCCGACGTGATGGCGGTCGATGGGTCGGCCGTGGTCGGTGATCAACAACTCGTGCGAGTCGTGGCCGTTGCGCCAGGTGTCGAGGAGCTCGACCAGGACCGGGTGCAGCGGGATGTAGCGGTCGTTGCGGAGCTTGCCGACCGGGACCCGCAACCAGTGATCGCCACCGATCCGCACGACTGCGTTGGTTTCCAGCGCGCATAGTTCGCCGGCGCGTAGCCCGGTGCGAGCGAGGATCTCGACGACGAGCCGGTCGAGCGGCGCCGCTTTCGCTGCGGCGTGCATCAACGCTGCCGCGGATGCGTCGTCGAGGAACTTCGGTAACGGGTCATCGACGAGCGGCATGTCGATCGACAGGATCGGACAGGTCTTGGGTGCGTCGGTCCAGCCCCACTCGATGATCCGTTCGAAGAACACGCGAAGCATCCCGAGGCGATGCTTCACGGTCCGCGCCGACATCGTCTTGCCCGGGCCGGCGGGCTGGTTGGCGAGCCAGATCTTGAACCCTTCGATGTGGCGGCGTTGCACGCTGCGGACCTGACGGAGCTGATGCTCCGATGTCACATAGACCGCGAGGCCGCGCAACGCGAGGCCGACCGCGTCGATCGAGGCGGGCCGCAACGTGACGCTCATCTGGTCCAGGTAGGCGGCCATCGTGGCTGCCAGGCGCGGCGCTCGGGCGGCGATCTGGTCCCACTGCGAATCACTCTGGTGCGCGGCGGCGACGGCGGTCACGATGCGCTCGTCTCGGTGTCGATCAGCACTTGCGCGTCGATCGCTTCGGACGCTTTGCGGTACTCGTTGGCGAGCCAGTCGTTCGCGAGGTGCAGATAGACGCGGGTCGATTCGATCGAGCGGTGACCGGCTTGGGCCTGGACCGCCTCGAGCGCCATCCCCGCCTCACGCAATCGGGTCAGACAGGTGTGCCGCAACTCGTGACACGTCGCATGATCGAGCCCGGCCCGCTCGCGTGCGCCGCGCATGATCTCCTCCAACCCTTTCGGCGACAGTCGCTGCCCACGGTTGGGTCCCTTCAACACGACGAACACGAACTCGGCATCAACATCGGCCGCCGGTCGTTCCGTGTCGAGATAGGCGGCGACACTCACGAAGAACCGCGGCGACATCGGCACCCACCGCTGCCGGCCGCCCTTGCCGTCAGCGACGAACACGCGCCGTTCGCCGACACGCAGATCCTCGAACCGCAAACCAAGAACCTCGCTGCGGCGCAGACCGCCGAGCACCATTGCTTCGATCATCGCCCGATCCCGCCACTTCCTCAACGCCGACAACAACGCGACCACCTCCACCGGTTCGAGGATGCGCGGCAACTGACGCACCGGCCGCACGATCACAGTCGGACGACGACGCCGATCCCGCGACGTGCGCGTCGCCGCGCCACGAACAATCGGTGAGCGATCCAGACGCTCGGTCGCGACGAGATACGCGTAGAACCCCGACACCGTCGACAGACGGCGCTGGATTGTGGACAACTCCAAACCCGACGAGCCATCCGCTAACCGCACCACCTTCGACGACGGTGGACCCTGCCGCTGCGCCTTCACGAACGCATACACGTCCGCCGTCTTCACCTCGAGCGGGTCCTTCACGACAACCGTGAAGAACACCTTCAAGTCATACGCAGCAGCGAGCAACGTGTTCCGCCGAGCACGAGCCCGAACCAACTCCAAATAGTCATCAACGAGCCAATGCCCAAGGCTGACCTCACCCGCGGAACCCTCCACGAGACACGGTGACCAACGATCCAAAACGATCTCCTTCCAGTTCGTCCCGCAAGCCTGCAACAGCAGGCCACCGAGACAACAGGATCACCGGCATATATACGCATCTGTGCGCCGTCGACTCAACGGGTTGGGGGCGGGCACGAAGGACCCGTTCGGCTCGCCGAACGAGCTGATGCGATGGACGAGCAAGATTGATGCACCCGTCGAGCACGTGTGGGGTCGAGGGCGGACGACACGATCTGAAGGGCGCCGACACGTTGATCGCCGACGCCGTCGCCAGCTTCATCGGCCGAATCATTGCTCGATGAGGATGGCTGATTGGTTTCGTGACGCCCGATCAGGTGCAATCTCGTAGGGTGTCGGCCAACATCGAATCAGCGAGGAGCCCAGTATGAGCAAGATCGTCGAGGATCCAAGGATCGACCCGCGAATCAAGGCGGTGATGGGAGCCATGCCCATTCCTGCGCAGGAGGACGTGACCGATCGCGACGCGATGCTCCGTGCCGTGAATCAGCCCGACGCTCTCGCTGCGCAGGAGCTACTCGACGGGATGCTCGACATGCTCGACAGTGAAGACGTCGCACCGTCGAGTGGGCTCGAGATCAGCACGGTCGAGTTCACGTCGCAACCCGACGGCAACACGGTGAAGATCCAAATGATCCGTCCGGTGTCCGACGAGAAGGTGGCGTGCGTGTATTACATCCACGGTGGCGGCATGGCGTCGATGTCGTGTTTCAACGGCCTGTACCGGTCGTGGGGTCGGATCATCGCCAACCAGGGTGTTGCGGTCGCGATGGTCGACTTCCGTAACTGCGTGAGTCCGTCGTCGGCGCCTGAGGTCGAGCCGTTCCCGGCCGGGCTGAACGACTG
>JANMZO010000329.1:0-3792 GCA_031383405.1 Acidimicrobiia bacterium
CGGTCTTCTTCCAGATGAAAGGCGTGGGGTCGTCGTTCCAGTGCTCGATCCACGTGTCGATGGTGAGACGGAGCTCTTTCACGGTTTTGAATGGCGTGTTCGTGAGTCGGCGTCTCGTGAGAACCGAGAACCAGCATTCAATTAACCGGCCCTCGGGGGTGTGTCAATCAGAGGTTGGTTTCAGGCCTGGTTCTTGAGGCGTCGGAGGTGGTTGTCGATGCTGGTGATGACGCGTTCGTGGCGGGCGGTTTCGGAGTCCCAGCCTCGGGTTTTGGCGTCGTCTCGGAGGGTGTGGATGTCGGCGAGTTGGGCTTGGAGGGCGGGTTGGAACTCGGGGGCGGGGGTGTAGTTGTCGCATTGTTCGCAGATGTTTGCGTAGGGGCAGGCGTCGGCGACGAGGTCGCGGGAGCAGTAGCCGTGGGCGACACGGGTTTTGAGCATTTCGGAGTGGAGCCATTCGACTTTGTCGGGTGCTGTTGGGCGGCCGGTGGCGACGACGAAGAGGGATTGGCGGGCGTGGACTTTGTTCATGGCGGCTTCGTAGGCAGCGCGGACGGTCGGTGAAGCGAGCGACGCGTAGCGCAGTGTCATTTCGGCGGAGACGTGGCCCATGAGTGCCATGAGCGCTTGGAGCGACATGCCAGCGTTGACGAGGGTGGTCCCGTAGGTGTGGCGGAGTTGGTGGGGCGTGACTCGCAGCGGCTGCCCGTTGCGTCCGTTGAGTTGGGCGGCGGTCACGGCCTGTTCGAGGCCGTGACGGAGCCGGAATGCGGATAGGCGACGTCCTCGTTCGACGAACAAGAAGTCGCAGGGTTGGCCGTGGCGGGGGTGGGTGAGTGCTCGTTGGCGGCCGCGTAGTCCCATCCAGGCGTCGAAGTTGGCGAGGGTGGGATCATCGAGCGGGACGGTGCGTTCGGTGCCGAGTTTGCCGACAGGGACCTTGACCCAGGTGCCGCGGTTGCCGAAGTCCCATAGGCAGTCGAGTTCGAGGTCGAGGAGTTCGCCGAGTCGCATGCCGGTGCCGCGCAGGATGGCTAGGCCGTGGCGGGCGAAGGGATCGGCGAGATCGGCCACGGCGGTCATGAGGTCCCGGTCGACGTCGGGTGGTAGGGCCTTGGGGAGGGGCCGGTCGAGTCGGGGGATGTCGCTCGCGTAGACGAGTTGGCGGGGTGGGCGTTGCGCCCATCCCCACACGGCAAGATCATCGAAGAAGCAGCGAAGGTCGACGACTGTGCGTTTTGACACTGAAGCTGCGACTGGTTTGTCACGGGCGAGCCAGCCCCGCCAAGGGCGGCGGTGGTTCCAGATCAAGAAACCTTCGATGTGTGCCCGTTCGAGTTGTTCAAGGCGGTGCACGGCGGGCTGGTGCGCGGCGAGATACTCCCCGAAGATGATGAGGCTGTCGGCACGCAGGAGCACCGTCGAGGGTCGCAGGGTGGTAGCGACGAGTTCCAGGTAACGCAACGCGACGCGGCGAATGTCGGGTTGGGGAAGCGCCTGGAGTGTTTCGGCGACCGTGGCCGCGGCCGGACGGTTCTTGCGTGGGGTGCGGCCACAGATGCGTAGTTCGTAGCAGGCCTGATGGAGGCTGAACGCCCGGGCCTGGTTGTGGAGACGGGCATCGCGCCCAGCCGACGGGGTGTCGACGAGAGCGGTAGTGAACGCGTCGAACACGTCATCGTTGAGCTCGTCGAGTTCGGTGCTAGCCCAAAGGCACACGAGCGCAAGGGCGCTGCGCGAGACATCGCGGGTCCAGTTGGCGGACCAAGAGAACCGGTGGGCGACGTCGACGACCCGGGCGACGTCGTCGGGGTGGCGTTGCTCCCACTCGATGTAGAGATCGCCCGGTGTCTTGGTCAACAACAGGTCCAGGTCGGGAATGAGAACACGTTCCAGGAAGCACCAGGTGATGAACGACCAGGCACCTGTGCGGGCCAGGTCGGTGAGACGCGCTGGGGTTGGCCGATCCATCCACGTATGTAGATCTGGGTGAGCGTCGAGCAACCGTCGGGCGGCGTTGCGGCGCAGGCGTTTCGCGTCGGGCCCGATCTTCAAGCCAGCAACGAAACGGGCGTAGCCGACAAGAACATCAGGGCCACCATTGAGTTCCAGCGCTGCCAACGCGGACACGCTCATTGTGCCGCCGCCCTGGCCTTCGCGAACTCGACGGCCAACGTATCCGATGACAAATGCACGTATGCGGCGGTCGTCTCCGGGGACGAGTGGCCCATTAACTCGCGCAACACCAGTAGGTCGATTCCAGCGGTGGCCAACTCGGTCCCATAGGTGTGACGTAACCGGTGCGGGCGGACTCTCGTCGCACCTGACCGGGCACGGTGCGTGCGAAAGATCCGGCGCATCCCCGCTTCGGTCATAGCAGCGCCTGCTGTCGGTCCTCGCAGCACGACGAAACACTCCGGCGTGACACAGCCTTTCGGCCGCTCCGTTCGTAAGTAGTTACCAAGCTCAGTGAAGAACACCGCGTCAACAGGAACGGTGCGTTCCTTGTTGCCCTTGCCGACCACGCGCACCCGACGCATGCCACGATCGACGTCTGCCAATCGCAGGGAGCGGACCTCGGCCGCTCGTAGACCACCGACCAGCATCGCGAGCGCCATGGCCCGGTCACGGGCGGTGCACAAGTCGGCGAGAAACACGGCCACCTCGTCCGGCTCAAGGCTCTCGGGCAGGCGACGCGATTGACGGACGAGGCGACCACCCGTCGGCGGGCGGCGAGGCCCGATATGGCCCAGCATTCCGCGTGCCTTGGACCGCAACCCGGTCGAGCGTCGAGCGGCCGGGACCGGGTTGTCCACCCGGACACCGACGATCACGGCATACTCGAACAGTCCTCGAACCGCGGCAATCCGCCGGTTCATCGTCGCCGGCGCCGCCCCGCGCGCGTCGGCGAGACGAACGACTTTCGCGCCCCTCACACGGCCCGCTTTGAACTGCCAGTCGAGGTAGTCGAACAAATCAGTCGGCACGACATCACCAAGCGAAACGCCCCGCTCAACTAAGAACCGCCCGAAGTTCGACAAGTCGAACGCATACGCCCGGATCGTTGCCGGCGAGAACGCTCGACACTCAAGATGACCCAAGAACGCGTTCACTGTTTCCACTCCACCCCACTCGCCATCAAGTCGGTGTGAACCAGCCCGGCGCACCACGACAACCAACGGCGGCACCGAAGCCTTCATCGCTCGTCACCACCAACAGCCAGCCCGCCACCACAGCCCCCCAACAGAAAAGCGAACCGCGCCAGATCCATTCGCAGCTCACCAATGTCATAGCTGCCATTGCCCACGAAACGCTCAAACGAATCAGCGAGACCGTCATTGCAAGAATCCATCCAGCGGACCACGAACTCGAGGAGTTCACCCAACTCCACGACGTCGCCAACATCGAGACACACCGGCCGCACCCTCATAGGCACCTCCCGAATCGAGTTCAGATCCAGAATGAACCCGAACGAACCCCGACTGGTGGATACCTCACGCCACCTCGACGAGTGCACCCTTCGACAGCCGGTTAACCGATACGAGGTTGAGCCACGATGACGATGTTGGCGTGAAGTGCAGGTGCCAGCGTTTCTGGGCGGGCAGGGCAAGCCATTTGCGGACTGGCTCGGATTTGTGGGCGGAAAGGTTGTCCAAGATGACGTGTACTTCGAGATCGCGTGGGACGTGCATGTCAAGAAGTTTGAAGAATGCGAGGATGTCGGTGCCGGCGTGGCGGTGCTTGAGGTCGTGGACGATTTCGCCTGTCGCGATGTTCAACGCAGCGAACAGA
>JANMZO010000333.1:0-9667 GCA_031383405.1 Acidimicrobiia bacterium
ATGGAGTCAATTGTGAAATTTACGTGGTTCAACCTCATGCCCTGGCCCGACCTCCCGGACGACTTCCGCGACAACAACCGCTCCGTCTGGGTCGACATCGACTCGAAGCTGTTCGACCCCGAGCGTGCCAATGCCGTGTACCACCAGTACATGGACCAGCTCGAGCTGGCCGACTCCCTCGGCTACGACGCCATCGGCGTGAACGAACATCACCAGAACGGCTACGGGATCATGCCGTCGCCGAACCTCATCGCCGCCGGCTTGGCGCGCCGGACGAGCAAGGCGGCCATCGCCGTCATCGGCAACTCGATCGCTTTGTACAACCCGCCGATCCGCGTGGCCGAGGAGTTCGCCATGCTCGACTGCATCTCCGGTGGCCGCCTCATCGCCGGCTTCCCGGTGGGCACGTCGATGGACACGAACTACTGCTACGGGCAGATTCCCGCTCTGCTGCGCGAGAAGTACCACGAGGCGCACGACCTGATCATCC
Source organism: Acidimicrobiia bacterium (assembly GCA_031383405.1). GTDB lineage: Bacteria > Actinomycetota > Acidimicrobiia > Acidimicrobiales > JANYDT01 > JANMZO01. The sequence goes on from JANMZO010000333.1 coordinate 491, forward strand.
GGGCGTGGACGGAACCCGACCCGTTCGCATTCAACGGCGAGTACACCAAGCTCCGGTACGTGAACATCTGGCCCCGGCCGGTGCAGCAACCCCACCCGCCGGTGCACATTCCGGGCGGTGGCTCGATCGAAACGTTCGACTTCTGCATCGACCACACCTACTCGTATTCGTACCTCAGCTTCTCGGGCTACCGGCGCGGCAGGAAGCTGATGGACGGCTACTGGAACGCGGTGAACACCCGCGGTGTCGACGACTCGCCGTACCGGGCCGGCTTCGCGCAGACGATCTGCGTGGCCGACACCGACGCCGAGGCCGAACGGCTCTATGCGAAGCACGTCGACTACTTCTACAACCGGTGTCTGCACGTTCCGCCGATCTTCGCGGATGCGCCGGGTTACCGGACCGTCAAGACGCTGGGTGCCGGCGTGCTCAGCCAGTACTCGTCGGAGAACCGCTTCGACCAGTTGAGCTGGGGCGAACTGATCGAAGGCGGCCATGTCATCGCCGGCAGTCCCGACACCGTGCGGGACCGTATGGAAGAGCTGATCAAGAGCCTCCGCGTCGGCAACATCTACTGCCTGATGCACATCGGCGACATGCCGAAGGAACTGTGCATGAACTCGACCCAGCTGTTCGCCGACAAGGTCATGCCGGGGCTTCGCGACATGTGGCCCGAGTACTCGGGCGACACCCGCTTCTGGCCCGTGCCGATGACCGAGCGGGCGACGCCACGCGCCCCGACGGCGGGTTGAGCCGTGCCCACCTCTCCTGCGATCACCGCCACCCTGGTCCATACCCGAACGGCCGACCTCGAAGTGCTCACCGCCGGAACGACGGGTCCTGACATCGTGTTTCTGCACGGGGTCCTCGGCCTCGAACCCGACAGCATCTTTCTTGGGGCCTTCGGCGAGCGGGCCCGGGTGTTCGCACCATTGCTTCCCGGTTTCGGATCGTCGCCCGATGCGCCCACCATCAGGACGATGCTCGACGTCACGCTGCTCATGCTCGACGTCGTGGAGGCACTGCCGGTGAGCAACCCGGTCATCGTCGGCCACTGCATGGGCGGCATGATCGCCGCCGAGATGGCGGCGCTCGCCCCCAACGAGATCCGACGGTTGGCACTGATCGCACCGCTGGGACTGTGGCTCGACGACCATCAGATCCTCGATGTCTTCGCCATGACACCACGTGAGATCGCCGACGCCTGGTACACGAACGGCGACGCCCGGGGCGCCCTCCCCGACCTCGACGACCCCCGACACCTCGAGTCGGTGCTCATCCGCAACGCGCGGCAACTCGGCATGGCCGGCAAGCTGCTCTTCCCGATCCCCGACCGCGGGCTCAGCTCGCGGCTCGCCCGCGCGAAGGCCGACACCTGGTTGATCTGGGGCGCGGAAGACCGGTATGTGCCGCCGGTCTACGCGACCGCCTTCGCCGACTTGCTGCAGACCTCGACGACGGTCATCGTGCCCGACACCGGACACATGATCATCGACGAACACCCTCAGATCGTCGTCGACGCGATCGCCGGGCTCTTCAGCAAAACCGCGGCGCCGCAATGATCGGACGCCGGCTGGAGGGCCGGGTCGCCGTGATCACCGGCGGGGCGGCCGGGATCGGCCGCGCCACAGCTGAGCGCTTCCTTGCGGAGGGTGCGCAGGTGATGATCGGCGACCTGAATGAGGCGAAGGGAGTCGCCCTCATCGAGCGCCTCACCGATGAAGGTCACGGCGGCAACGTCGCCTTCTCCCGGGTCGACGTATCGCAGGAACCCGACGTCGTCAGACTGATCGACGCTGCCACCGACCGGTTCGGCGGGCTCGACATCATGTTCAACAACGCGGGCTTCGGCGGGGCGATCGGACCCATCACCGAGATGAGCGTCGACCACTGGGACGAGACCTTCGCCGTGCTCGTCCGCAGTGTGTTTATCGGGATCAAGCATTCGGCACGGGCCATGATCCGACAGGGTGGTGGGGGTGCGATCATCAACACCGCGTCGATCGCCGGCCTCGCCGGCGGGGTGCCACCGATGCCCTACGCAGCCTCGAAGACGGCAGTGGTGGGCATCACGAAGCATGCGGCGGTCGAACTCGCCGAACATCGGATCCGGGTCAACGCGGTGTGCCCCGGCATAATCTTCACCGACCTGATGCACCTCGGCCGACCAGACGAAGCGGACGCTGTCCGGAAAGTGATCCAGCCCTGGCCCGACCGGGGCGAACCCGAACACATCGCAAGCGCCGTGGCCTACCTGGCGAGCGACGACTCGATCTTCGTGAACGGCGAAGCCCACGTGGTCGACGGCGGCTACCTGGCCAACGGCCTTCTCGCGGTGCATCCCCTCTTCGGAGGCAGCCGCCGCCCGACTCACGTCGGAATAACCCGGGGGACCACCGGCCAGCGAAACGACGTGCAACGCCTGCCACCCGAAGCGAGCCCACGATGAATCCCCCGGTGAGTCGCCTGATGCTCGAGGGCCGCACCGTGATCGTGACCGGCGCGGCATCGGGTGTGGGTGCGGCGACGGCGCGGCGCGCGTCCGCGGAAGGGGCGACCGTGGTGCTCGTCGATCTCAACGGCGGACAGCTCGATGCTGTCGGTGCCGAGATAGCCGAAGGTGGCGGAGTCTTCTCGAAGGTGATCGCCGATGTTTCCGACGACGGCGCGTGCCGCGACGTGGTCGACACGGCCGTCGGCCTGACCGGAAGGTTGGACGGGCTCGTCAACAACGCGGGGATCCCGGGCAGCTTTGGCGCTCTCTCCGTGGGCACCGAGGATGAGTTCGACCGGATCGTCGATGTGAATCTCAAGGGCGCGTGGCTGCTGATCCGTGCGGCACGCGACGCGCTCGTTCTCAACCGCGGGTCGGTCGTGAACACGCTGTCGTACGCGGCGGGACGGGCCAGTACCGATCTCGGCTTCTACGGCATGACGAAGGCCGGCCTGCGAAGTCTCACGCAGACCACTGCCGTCGAGTTGGCCCGCTTCGGCGTGAGGGTCAACGCGGTCGCCCCCGGGCCGATCGACACGCCGATGATCCGGAAGCTCGAAGCCCGCATCAACCCTGGCGACCGGGACGCGGGTCGCCGGAAGATCGCCCGCGGCGTCCCGATGCGCCGTTACGGGCAGCCCGAGGAGATCGCCGGTGCCATCGTGTTCCTGCTCGGACCCGACGCATCGTTCATCACCGGAACCGTTCTCGCCGTCGATGGCGGGATGGCGGCGTTGTGAACGCGCGGTCAGGTGCGCATCGTGGCCTGCAAGCCGCTGATGACAGCGGCCAGCCCGTACTCGAACTGCCTGTCGCCGAAGTCGACGGACAGCACGGCGGCCAGCGCATCGGTCTCCGGCACGTCGACGTGAAACGCGACGACGAGTGCGGCGAGGTTCCGTCGCCGGTCCCGGGCCCCCTGGCGCGGCCGCTGCCCGAGGGCCCGACGCCGCTCGATCTCGAAGAGCGAGAACCCCATCGCGTACGTCGACAGCACCCAGTAGACATTCGGTACCGCTTTACGCGGCAGGCCGCCGTCGATCAGCATGGCCACCATCTGACCGTTGACCCGCAGTCCGGTGGCCGAGGCCGGGACCGGTCGACGCAGGGCAAGCGTGGCGAGCTCCGGGTGGGCCAACATCCCGGCCCGCACTTTCCGGCAGATACGAGCGGCCTGTTGCGGCCAGTCTCCGTCGGAGCGCTCGGGAACGAACCCGTCGATCACCCGGTCGGTTATCAGATCGAGGAGTTCGTCCTTGTCGCGGACGTGTCGGTAGAGCGACATCGCCCCCACCCCCATATCGGCCGCCAACTCACGCATCGACAGCGAGTCGAGTCCGTGCGCGTCGACGCGCGCGAGTGCCGCGGTGATCACCATTTCGACGTTGATCGAGCCGCGTTTGGCGGCTGGCCGACGGTCTGTCACAGCTACAGCGTACGCTACGGCGTCCGCCCAGTCGGCTCGCACGGGGGAGGATGGCCATCGGCAAGTCCTCGTAAGCAACATTGCCAAACGTGTTTCAAAAGCAGTTATCGGTTATCGTCCCAAATCACCCACGCAACATCACGAAAAGGAAACACAGACATGAACTCAGGGGGAACCCGCGCGAAGTGGGTGGTAGCCGGATTGGCTGCCGCTCTCGTCACGCCGTCGATAGTCACGGGGCCGGCGTTTGCCGCCGCCAAGGCCAAGACGATCAAGATCGGTTATGTGAACAACGAAGGTGCGGCGTTCTCGCTCCCCGAGTTCCGGATCGGCGGTGAAGTGGCGATCGGTGTGATCAACAAAGCCGGTGGTATCAAGGGCCAGAAGATCGAAGAGGTCAAGTGCCTTTCCGATGCGTCACCGGAGTCGTCGATCAACTGTGCGAACAAATTCATCGAGGCGAAGGTGGTCATTGCGTACGCCGGGATCGACGTGGCGTCCGACGCCATGCTGCCGTTGCTCTCGAAGGCCGGTATCCCTTATGTAACGTCGAACTCGTGGGGCACCGCCCAGAAGAATGATCCGAACTCGTTCATCCTTCACACAGCGAGTGCGGCATTCTCGCTTGCGCCGCTCAAGGCCCTCAAGGATCTCGGCTCGAAGAAAGTTGCGGTGATCCTCGAAGACACACCGGCCGGGCAGGATTTCATCAAGAGCGTGGTCAAGCCGATCGGTGAGGGCAAACTGGGTCTGCAGATCCTCGCGGTGACCGTCGACCCGGCCAACCCCGACTGGACCGTGGCGGTCACCACCGCGATGGCTGGCAAGCCCGACTCCATCTGGGGCCAGTTGACCGAACCCGGATGCATCGGCATGACCACGGCCACAAACGCCCTTGGCTTCAAGGGCCCCGTGTTCGCAGGGTCTTGCTCGGTCTACATCCAGGTGGTCGGCGACAAGTCCATCGGCAGCTACACGACCGGTGACGTGTACAACGTCGAGCAGGGAAAGACCGCACCGGCCAACATCCAGAAGAACCTCGCGGCCTACGGCGCGGCCATGAAAGCCGCTGGTCAGGACAAGTACATCAACGGCTTCGCCGCGGCGCCGTACTCGGCCATGTTCGAACTCAAGGCAATCCTGGAGACGATCAAGGGCACGATCACGTCGAAGTCGTTCAAGGCGGCGATGAACTCGGGCAAGACCACCCCCGGCTACCTCGGATCCGACCTGAAGTGCGGTCAGAAGCCGTGGCCGACCGAGACCTCGCACTGCCGGGCCGACATCCTCGTGTGGAAGGTGGTCGCCGGACCAAACGGCCCGACGCGTGAGCCGGCAGTGCCCGGATTCCAGGACTATTCGAGCCTGCTGAAGTAACCGGCGTTCGGGGGAACGTCAATGAGCCAGTACATCCTCTTCGCGCTCGTCGGTCTCGGTACCGGTGCGATCTATGCCGCCCTCGGGGTCGGTCTGGTCGTCACATTCAAAGGTACCGGGATCATCAACTTCGCCGGCGGCGCGATGGGGATGTGGAGTGCATACGTCTACGACGAAATGCGCCGCAATGGCGACTTGACGTTCCCCGTGGTCATAGTCCCGCACAAGATCCATCTCGGCTCGACGGTGGCCTTTGTTCCGGCGCTGACGTTGGCGCTGCTCTCGTCGGCACTGATCGGCTTCCTGGCCCACGTGCTGGTCTTCCGACCGCTGCGAAAGGCTCCGGCTTTGGCCAAAGTGGTGGCTTCGGTCGGCCTGATGATCTCCCTCCAGTCGCTCGTCGTCCTGCACTTCGACTCCACGCCCCGGCGCGTGGAGCCGATCCTGCCGAACAACGTATGGGAACTCGGCGGCATATCGATCCCACGCGACCGTCTGTGGCTCACGCTCATCACCGTGATCGTCGGGACCGCGCTATGGGCGTACTTCCGTTACACCCGTATCGGCCTGGCGACGCGGGCAGCTGCGGAGAACGAACGGGCCGCGTCGTTGGCCCGGTTCTCCCCGCAGTTCCTGGCCGCCACCACCTGGCTGATCTCCTCGGTCGTCGTGGCCCTGTTGTTCATTCTCGCAACGCCGTCGACCGGGTTGAACGCCATCGGCTTCACACTCATGGTCGTACCCGCGTTGGCGTGTGCCCTCGTCGGACGGCTGACGTTCATCGGCGTGGTGATCGCCGCCGGGCTGGCCCTTGGCGCGATCCAGTCCGAAGCCACGCTGCTCGGCACAAAAACCTGGTGGCCCTCGTGGGCCAAGACCGGGATCGGCGATGCACTGCCGTTCCTGATTGTCATTGCGGTGCTGTTCGTGTCAGGCCGCTCGCTGCCGAGCCGGGGAGCGGTTGAGGCCGATCCGCTGCCGGAAGTGGTCATCCCCCGCAACCGCCCGAAGGTCGTCATCCCCGTCACGCTCGCCGGTCTGCTGCTGCTGATCTTCACGCAAGGCACGTTCCGTTTCGGGATCATCACCAGCATGATCGTGGCCATCATTGCGCTGTCGCTGGTGCTCCTCACCGGTTTCATCGGGCAGATTTCGCTCGCCCAGGCCGCCTTTGCCGGTTCGGCCGGATTCGCGGTGTCGAAGCTGGCCGTTGATGCACACATAGCATTTCCGTTCTCCACGATCATCGCCGTCGCCCTGGCGACGGTCCTCGGTGTGATCGCCGGGCTTCCCGCACTCCGCATACGTGGTGCGCAGTTGGCGGTCGTCACCCTCGCGCTAGCGGTCGCGCTTGAGCGATTCGTGTTCCGCAATCCCAACTTCACCAAGCTGGCGGGCAACCTGATCCCCGATCCGAAGGTCTTCGGACTCGATCTCAGTGTGCGCAGCGAATCCAGCATCGCCCGGTTGCCGTTCGGCATCATGGTTCTCGCAATTCTCGTTGCCGCATCGCTCGCCGTCGGCAATCTGGCCCGGGGGGCGACCGGACGCCGGTTCCTTGCGGTCCGCTCGAACGAACGCGCCGCCGCGTCACTCGGTATCGACGTGTCGATGACCAAGCTGACCGGATTCGCCATCGCTTCCGCGCTCGCCGGACTCGGTGGCACGTTGATCGGTTACAGCCGGGGCCAGCTCTCGGCCGACTCCTTCGGCGCACTCGTGGGAGTGAGCTTCCTCGCCTTCGCCTACCTCGGCGGTATCACCTCGATCAGCGGCGCACTGGTGGCCGGCACCTTCGCGCCACTCGGCATCACCTACGTGATCTCGAACCGCATCTTCGAGAATCTGGGCACGGTCTACGGACTCATCAGCGGTGTCAGCCTGATTATCACCGCCATCTTCAACCCGATCGGAATTGCCGGTGCGACCCGGCAGAACATGGCCCCGCTGATCGCGCGCTTCACGAAACGCAACGGCCGAGGGGACACCGCGTCCGGTCCGGCGGCGGCGGACACCGATCCCGCAGCGACCGGTGCCGATGCCCGAGTTTCAGTGCTGCGTGCCGCGCGAGCGCCCCGCGGACCGGTGAGCGCTCCGGGAACGGTTCTGCTCCAGACGGCCGACCTCTCCGTCTCCTATGGCGGACTCGTCGCTCTCGACCACGTTTCGCTCAAGGTCGAAGCCGGACAGATCGTCGGGCTCATCGGTCCGAACGGTGCCGGGAAGACGACCTGTATCGACGCGCTGACAGGTTTCGCGACCGCAACCGGATCGGTCCGGTTCGACGGCCGGTTGCTCGACGACATGCCTGCGCATTCCCGGGCGCGGTTGGGCCTCGCCCGCACTTGGCAGGCGATGGAGCTGTTCACCGATCTCACGGTTCGCGACAACGCGTTGGTGGCGTCGGAGACATCGACGCTCGGCACCGTGCTGGCCGATGTTGTCCATCCGATGCGCCGCAACGACACGGTTGACGTCGAGTGGGCGTTGCAGCTTCTCGGACTCACCGATCAGGCGACCAACAAGCCGAGCACACTTTCGCTCGGTCAGCAGAAGCTGCTCGGCGTCGCCCGAGCCCTGGCCACCCAACCCAAAGTGGTGCTGCTCGACGAACCCGCGGCGGGTCTCGATACGGCCGAGAGCGAAACCCTCGGCCGTCGGCTCCACGACATCGTGGACCACGACATTGCTGTGCTCCTGATCGACCATGACATGAGCCTCGTCCTCGAGGTGTGCGACTACATCTACGTGCTTGAGTTCGGTTCGGTCATCGCGGAAGGGACAGCAGCGCAGATACGGGTCGATCCCCGCGTTGTCGAGGCTTATCTCGGCGGATCACTGGATGCCGCCGACGCCGAGATCGATCGAATGGTGTCGACCGCCGGTTCCGCCACCGCAACGATCGGCACCGTTCGATGAGTGCCATCGAGATCCAGGGACTCATGGCCGGGCACACCGGAATTCCCGCGGTTCGGGGGCTCGACCTGCATGTCGAGAGCGGAGAACTGGTCGCCCTCCTGGGCCCGAACGGCGCGGGCAAGAGCACGACGCTGTGGACCATCTCCGGCGTCCTGCCGATGATCGACGGCGATGTGCGGGTTCTCGGAGAGTCGATCCGTGGTGTAAGCGCGCATATGGTTGCGCGTCGCGGCGTCGCGCTCGTACCCGAGGACCGTGGTCTGTTCTTCCAACTGACGGTGGCGGAGAACATGCGCCTTCACCATCATCGGGCTAGCACGGTGTCTTTCGCAGAAGTACTCGCGTATTTTCCCGCCCTCGATGGCCTGCAGGCACGCAAGAGCGGCCTGCTCTCGGGTGGAGAACAACAGATGCTGGCCGTGGCCTGCGCGTTGCTGTCGGACCCCAAGGTGCTCATGATCGACGAGATGAGCCTCGGGCTCGCGCCGATCATCGTCGAGCGGCTTCTTCCCGTCGTGCGCAAGATCGCCGACGACCGCAATATTGCCGTTCTCCTGGTCGAGCAGCACGTTCAGGCCGCCCTCGGCGTCGCCGACCGCTGCTACGTCCTCAACCACGGGGAACTGGTGATGCAGGGCACACCGGCCGAGGTGCTCGCTGACGGCCACCTCCTCGAAGCCAGCTATCTCGGCGCCCACGTGGATCCGACGCCACCTTCGACCACTTCACCCCGTTAACCCAACCAGGAGATTTCCATGACCGTCGTCAGAATCAACAGCGGCCTGGTGCGCGGCACCGATTCCGGGAAGATCCACGCGTTCCTCGGGATTCCCTATGCCGCACCGCCCGTCGGCCCGCTCCGCTACCGGGCGCCGCAGCTGCCGACGCCATGGGAAGGTGAGCGCGACGCCACCGCGTTCGGCCCCGTATGTCTGCAGGCGCCGATGCCCGGTACGTTCGG
>JANMZO010000339.1:0-28198 GCA_031383405.1 Acidimicrobiia bacterium
TTCCCGAATACGGTCCCGCCGTTCTTTCCGAAGGTCTCGCTCAGCTCGCAACCACCGGCCATCACCGCAGCAGACGTGGATCGTCGTTGGGCCGGACTCCAGGCGCACAACCGGTGGCTGGTCGATTTCTGTAACCAGACCCCCGGTCGGCGGGCCGGTGTCGCTCAAATCTCGCTTCACAACGTAGAAGCTTCGGTGGCGGAAATACGGTGGGCTCACGGCGCCGGACTTCGTGGTGGAGTTCTGCTGCCCGGGACGCCACCCGATTCGGGCCTGCCGCAGTTGTACGACCTGTGCTACGAGCCGTTGTGGCAGGTCTGCGAAGAACTCGGTATGCCGGTGAACCATCACACCGGAAGCGCCGCACCGGCGATGGGCCCGACCGATGTCGACGCTGTGGTGTTCCTGCTCGAAGTGTCGTGGTTTTCGCACCGGGCCCTTTCTCACCTCATCGTCGGTGGGGCACTCGAACGTCACCCCAACCTGAAGCTGGTCTTCACGGAGCAGGGGACTGCGTGGGTGCCCGAAGAGTTGGCCCGTCTCGACTACTTCTTCGGCCGCATGTCCGGCGCCGGTGGCTCACAGGAGCAGGTGTGGGGTCGAGCGGTGGTGGAACGCCTGTCTCTGAAGCCGAGCGAGTACTGGGCCCGTCAGTGTCATATCGGTGCCAGCTTCATCCGCCCGGCCGAGGTAGGTATCCGCGCTCAGGTCGGGGTGGACCGCATCATGTGGGGCAGCGATTACCCCCACAAAGAAGCGAGTTCGCCGTACTCGCGTGAAGCGATTCGGGCATCCTTCGCCGGTGTCCCGAAGAACGAGGTCGCCCTGATGTTGGGTGGAAACGCGGCTGCGCTGTACGGTTTCGACCTCGATGCCCTTGCACCGGTCGCGGCGACCTGCGGGCCTCGGGTCGTCGATTCAAACGAACCGCTGAAGCCCGGCGAACTGCCTTTGGCAGCCTACAAATGCCCGGCCTTCGCCGGGATCGCGTAACCGGAACCCTGCATGACCCCGAATGGAGTGCCTACCATGACGAACCTTCAAGCCACACCCGGAGACAACGACCCGTATCTCATGATCGCGGCCGACGCCCACGCCGGGCTGCCGACCGAGCAGTACCGCGAGTACCTGGAGAAGAAGTTCTATCCGGAGTTCGATGACTTCCTCAGCGAGCGCTCTGCCGCGATTGAAGCTTCAACCAAGCTCGGTGTCCGCAACGACGAGTACGCGAAGAAGTGGTACGAAGACCACGGCGATGAACTCGCCGGTGGCTGGGACGCCATCAAACGGGATCAGTCAATGGATGCCGACGGTGTATGCGCCGAAGTGGTGTTCCCCGATGCCGACGCCGTAGAGAGTCGCACATGTGTACCGTTCGGTGCGGGGCTCGGTCTGACCGGTGATCTGGACCCGGTTCTCGGTATGGCTGGAGCCAAAGCACACAATCGTTGGTTGGCAGAACTGTGTTCCCATAGCCCGGAACGCCGGTGTGGCGTCGCTCTGGTACCTATCACCGGGCCGGTGGAGGACGCGTTGGCGGAAATCCGTCATGCGAAAGAGTCGGGTCTCGGTGCCGTGATGATTCCGGCGACCTGGTGCGACAAGGCCCCGTATCACGACCGACGCTATGACCCGATTTGGGCGCTCTGCGAGGAGCTGAAGATGCCGATCGTCACCCACTCGGGGGCCGCGTCGCGAGGCGAGTACGGGGACCATCTCGGTATCTACGTCACCGAGGTCACGTGGTGGCCGGCCCGTCCGTTGTGGTTCCTGCTGTGGTCGGGTGTCTTCGAGCGCTATCCGGGGTTGAAGTTCGGGGTGACCGAGGGCGGCTGCTGGTGGCTACCGCAGCTGCTGTGGTCGTGGGACCGGCTGTTCATGGGGCAGAAGGGTGCCGAGAAACTCGGAAAGGATCCGTTCAAGGGCTCGGTTTCGATGTTGCCGAGCGAATACGTCGATCGCAACTGCTTCACCGGTCTCGCCAACGTGAAGCGCCGCGAGCTCGGCATGCGTTACGAGATCGGCATCGACAACATGCTGTGGGGCACCGACTTCCCGCACCCGGAAGGCACCTGGCCGAACACCCACGAATGGCTGTGCAAGACGTTTTACGACATCCCGATCGACGAGACGCGTCGGATGGTCGGACTCAGCGCGGCCGAGACCTTCGGCTTCGATGTCGAAGCCCTCGCTCCACTTGCTCAGAAGATCGGCCCGACGCCAACCGATCTTGGCCAGTTGGGAGAGGGTCGCACCGCGGCCGATCTCGAGGCTCGCTGGGCTCCGGTGAAAAAGGTCGGCCGCCACTGGCTCACCGGTCACGACTTCCCGCTGTATCCCGTCTGAAGGGGCCAACCGGCCGTCTAGGCAACGTCTCGAAACCAAGGAGAAACACAAACATGGCTACCACCGTTGGCCAATACTGCATCAACGTCACCGACCTTGAGCGCTCCGAGCGCTTCTATGTCGACATCATTGGCTTGAAGGTGCAAACCCGTACCCAGATCCCGAACGTCGACGAGATTGTCCTCGCCGCCGATGTCGGCGGGGGACGACTGCAGCTTGCGCAATGGCTGGAGCGCAGTGACCCGATCGACCATGGCACGGCGCTGTGGAAGATCTATATGAACGTCGATGACTGCGTTGCCGTTCATAAGCGCGCGGTCGATGCCGGGTTTGCATCGACGATGGAACCACAGCGGCTCGAACGCTGGCCGGTCACCGTTGGATTCATCGTCGATCCCGACGGCTACAGCGTCGAACTGGTGCAAACCCACCGCGACTAGGTTGTTCGGCCCCGAATGAGGCCGTATTCATCATTGTTGCCACGTTCAGTGGCCTGACATCATTGATGGATGACGTCGCACGGGAGAGTTGCGGGCCTTCGAGCGAAACGGCTCGTCATCGCTGCGGCGCTTGTTCTTGCGGTCTTGGTGGTTGGCGACTCGGCGGGTGCGGTAGGTAAGCGTGGTGCCGGAGATCGCCTACCGACGGTACGCAAAGCCTCGACGCCGAATCGACCGATTGCCGTACTCCACACGTCACGCCAAAAACTCAGCGCAATCCCAGCCTCGGCTCTCGCGTCGACCATGTCGCCTGCTGCGCCTGCTGCGCCACCTCAGCCCACTTTGCCGCCATCCCCGCAAATAGCACCGCCTTTGGTGTCCGTTGCGTTTTCCCGGCCCGGCGCCGATGCCGCAAAGGCGACGCGTTCGGCCGAACCGGTTGAGTTCGACGCCGCCCGTCGTCATCGACTCCAGGCGATCGTCGACGAATGGACCGCCAACGCAGCGGGCGTCGAAACGATGACGGTCGGGTTACGGGTCGGCGGGCGAACATGGGAAGCCGCGGCCCGCCACGACCGCGATCCGGGGCCCGATCCGAACGACCGCTACCGGGCGATGAGCATCACGAAAACGGTGACTGCAGCCCTGGTGTTCCGGACGATCGAAGCCGGCCTCTTGGATCTCGACGCACCGCTACCCGCCATCGACGGCGTATCCGCCCCGGTGCCCGCTGACATCACCATCCGCCGGCTGCTGGCCCACCGCAGTGGGTTGAGCGACTACACCGAAGCGCCGGGCTATCAAGCAGACCAACCGATGACTCCTGAAAAGGCGGTCGAACTCAGCCTTCGAGCTCCACTCGTCACGAAGCCGGGTACGGCCACCCGGTACGTGAACAGCAACTACCTGCTGCTCGGACTCCTCCTTCAGCAGGTGCGCCATCGTTCCTACGCCGATCTGGTTTCCGATCTCACGAGGCCCCTCGGTCTGGTCGACACGAAAGTGGAGCCGCCGGACCGTCCGGGCTGGGCGGGCTTTTCGTCAGGCGGGATCATGTCGACCGCAGGTGAGCTCGCGGTCTGGGGCGAAGCGTTGTTCACACCGGGGCGCGTGGTGTCAGCGCAATCGCTGACCTCCATGTCGACCACCGGTGACCTGCAGGGAGGGCTCGGTCTCTGGGGCGTGTGTCCCTGTAGTGACGCCTCCTCCGGACTGCGCCGATTCTCGGCGATCGGACACTTCACGGCCGCCGGAGGGATGTTTCACTTTCCCGGCACCGGTATCACGTTGGTGATGAAGGCTGAACCGGCCACCGGCGACACCGTCGCTCGTGCGGTCTCGCTGCACGAAGCACTCGTCGCCGAGCTCGCCAGCTAAGTAACGGCCGTTGACAGGCCACGCGACGCGTGCGAGTTGCCCACTGAGCCTGTGTCCACTGAGCCCTTTTGTCCACTGAGCCTTTTGACCAATTCAGCTTCAGCCCCGGGTCGGCGGGTCGATAACTCAGGACGATGCATGGCGACGGAACCGGGCATATAGCTCTACAGGAGCCCCTGGCCGACTCCGGATCCATCGCGCCTTCCCTCGTGAACGGCAGTTCAACAAGGGCTCGGGACGCAGCCTTCGATTTCCTTCGAAGCATCGCTTTGATTCGGATCATCCTCTGGCATCTGTTCGCACAAACCTGGATGACTTGGTTTGCCGCCATCCCCGTGATGTTCTTCGTAGCGGGCTCGGTTCTGGAGCATACGGGAAGTCACGCGAGCTTTCTCCGTCGTCGACTGGGAAGAATCCTGCTCCCTCTCTGGGTGTACGCAGCCGCCGTTGCCCTGATCTGTATCTGGTTCCGCCATCTACCCGGAGCCACGGGTCGCGGAGTACTTCACGCCCTCACCTGGCTGCTGCCGGTGGTGGACCCCACGTCCACCGGATGGGACGGCGGATGGTTGTCGAACCACCTTTGGTATCTCCGAGCGTATGTGTGGATGCTTGCTCTCGCTCCCGTCCTCGTCCGGGTTTCGAAGCGCCTGTTCGGCGTGGCAGCGTTCGTTGCCATCTCGGTCGTTGCCCTCGAACTTGCGGCCCGCAACCGGCTGCCACTGATGGGGGTCGGCACCGTAAGGGTGGTGCTTGGTGACGCCGTCGTCTACGGCTTCTTCGCGGTTGTCGGGATCCGCTACCGCTCGGCCGTTCAGAAACCTTCACCACGGATGATGGCCGGTGCGTCGTTGTTGTTCGGACTCGCCGCACTGGTATTTGCTCATGTGGTGGGCTTGTCGTCGGAGGGTGTCAACGGTTCATACCCGGCCATCCTCCTGGTTGGCTGCGCGTGGCTCGCCCTACTCGGTGCGATCGAACGGCAGGTGCGCCTCGTTGCCGAGCGTCCACTCGTGCGGCGGGCGGCGAAGCGGGTGTCGTCGCGCTCGCTCACCGTGTACCTCTGGCATCCGGCCTGCATCGTGCTGACCCGTCGAATGGTGCCGGTCCATGGTGTCGTGGGGACGATCGCCCTCGTTCCGGTCACTTTTGCTTTGATCTTGTTGACGGTCGGGCTGGTGGGTTGGGTGGAGACCGTGGCATCCGGCCGTCCGACATCTTCGCGAGGCATCACCCGGAGCGGTGTACTGCGCGGTGCGGTGGCAACGTTCATGATCAGCGTGGTAGCGCTGTCGATCCTTGGTGGTCGTGCCCCGGCGCTGTCGGCCGCCGGCACCACCGTGTTCGTTGTCGGCATCCCCGCCCCCTCGACCCGCGAGGCGCTGAGCGACAGCGACTTCGCACCGGGTCCTCGTCCGACAACCGCCATCGGTGCACCTCGCGCCACCGACTCGGAGCCGTTTGTCTTCGCAGCAGGTGTTCCGGTGCCTGCATCTACCGAGAGTGTGGCGGGAGAGCCCCTTCAAACACCGCGTTTGCTCGCATTCGTGGGGGCCGAAGACGTTGCCAAGGCGGACGTTGCGTCGTTGAACGGCACCGGCTCCAGAACGCCCACCCGTTCGCCCGTAACGGGCCGCGTGTCGAACACATCGAAAATCGTGCTGGGCCAAACCGACGGACTCACCCGGTTGAAGTCCGCAGCGAGTTCTGCGGCGAGCTCCGCTTCGAAACCCAAGTCGGTCACAGGTCCGCCTCCAACCACGTCGGCCCGACCGCGGACGTCAACACGAAAACCCTCTGTTGTATTACCCGGGAACTCCACCACGATCAGTTCAACAGTCGCCGCAGGTGCCGATCCAGACAACGTAATCTCGACAGTTGCTTCTGGACGTACGGAACGTTCCGCACCTGTGACCAAGGAACCTGCGACCACCAGTTCAGCCCCGCCCGAGACCAGGGCGCCCCCGCCGACGACATCCGGAGTTCCGGCAGGGGGATCACCTGGCAAGGTGGGTGGTGGCGTGGCCAAAAATGCCGCTCCAGTCGCGGACCTTCCGGCCGACGAACCCGCTCGGCTGAATGAGGCTGAACTTCAACGCGCTCTCGAGGCCTGGCGTGTAGGTTCGAATCCCCGACCGAAATCGATGATCCTCGCGTTGAGGTCCGGTACGCAGACCTGGGTCGCGAAGTCACCCGACGGCGGAGTTGCGTTTCAAGAGCCTGACGCACTCTTCGGCGCGGCCAGTTTGACCAAGACGTTCACGGCCGCCCTGGTGCTTCGGGAGGTGGAGAGGGGAACGCTCAGCCTCGACGCCCCTCTGGTAGTGGTGAAGGGCCTTGAGGTGCCGATTCCGGAGGGCGTGACGATTCGACGTCTACTCACCCATACTGCGGGACTGGTCGATTACAGGGAAGCCCCCGGGTATCACCAGTGGGAGCAAATGACGGCGCTCAAAGCGGTCAACCTTTCGTTCAGTGCGCCACAAAAGGACGGCCTCGGGAAAACGGTCCGTTACAACAATTCCGGTTACCTCTATCTCGGCTTGCTGCTCGAGCAAACGACCGGCAGGTCATACGCGGACCTTGTTGCCGGTCTCGCTCAAGACGCTGGCCTGAAGAACACCAGGGTGGACATGACCCCCCAGAACGGATGGGTCGGGTTCTCTTCCGGCGGGATCGCATCGACCGCTGCGGACCTGGCGTTGTGGGGACAGACGATGTACACCTCCGACGTGATACTAAGCGCGCGTGGTGTTTCCCTCATGACAACGATCGGTGACGCGAATCTCGGTCTCGGAGCGTGGCCGGCGTGCCCGTGCTGGACCGATGCGGGTGGCGTCAAGCGCTACACCGCCATCGGGCACAACACCGCCAACGGCGGGATGTTCTACTTCCCGGCGACCGGCCTCACACTCGTTGTGATGTTCGAATCGGCGCAGAACGACATCGTCTCGCTGATGGATGCGCTTTCGAGGGCGGCCGCTATCCGGTGAGCCTGCGATCAGCTCGAACCACTCGTGGAGTACGCGGGATTTTCGGTGCTGAAAGCGGGTTTTCCCGCACAATCGTGGTGAGGGATCGGCAGCAATCGGGCTATTGGTGGGCGTAGTCGCCGGTCCCGTCGTCGTGTTGTTCTTCCCGCATTGGGCTCTGAACAATGAAGTTTGCTAAGCAGTCGCCATGGCAACTGCAATCGGCATGAGCGACGACGTCCGCGAACTACGAGCCCGGATGAAGGACTTCATCGACAACGTGGTGTTCGCCGCCGAGCCCGAGTTGGAACGTCAGAGCGAGCACGGCTTCCACCCGGCCACCGGTCTTCCGCTCGAGCTTTACGAGGCCGCTGCGGCGCGGGGGGAAGACACATCTGCCGGTCTGCGGGGCCCGGGTGACACGGCCAGTCGTCGTACCACCGGAGTCATGGCGGAGCTCAAAGCCGAGGCGAAGGCGCGCGGTTTGTGGGCCCTTGGCCATCCGACGAACATCGGGGGCGGTGGACTTCCGTTCATGGACTTCGTATACCTCAACGAGATCATCGGCCGCTCCGAATACGGGCAGGTTGCGGTCGGCTCGGTGAGCATGCAGGACTCGATCATGCTGAACCTCTACGCCAGCCCGGAGCAACGGGACCGTTTCCTGAAACCGTTGGTGGCCGGCGACGTCTACCCGTCGGTGGGTCTGACCGAACCCGAAGTGGCGGGGAGCGACCCGACCCGCATGCAGGCGACGGCCTATCTCGACGGCGACGAATGGGTCATCAACGGACACAAGTGGTTCACCTCGGGAGCGTCGCGGGCGGCGTTCACCACGGTGTTTGCGAAGACGGAGCCCGACGCCGAGAAACACATGCAGTTCAGTTCGATAATCGTTCCGACCGACACACCGGGGTACCTGATCCAGCGCGCCGTCCCCACGATGGGTCACGTGGGCGGTCAGCACTGCGAGGTTGTCTACGACAACGTCCGCGTCCCGTACACCAACCTGCTCGGCAACCGTGGCGAAGGTTTTCTGATCAGTCAGAAACGCCTCGGACCCGGTCGGATCTTCCACTGCATGCGCTGGCTTGGCCAGGCCCAGCGGGCCTTTGAGATCATGTGCGACCGGGCATTGAAGCGTGAGGCGCACGGCTCACTCCTCGCTGAGAAAGGAGCGATCCAGACGATGATCGCGCAGTCGGCCGCCGAGATACAGGGTGCCCGGCTCATGACGCTCGACGCGGCGCGGGCCATGGACTCCGGCTCGGAGGCCCGGGTCGAAATCAGCCTGGTCAAGTTCCACGGGGCGACGATGCTTCACAACGTCATCGACCGGGCGATTCAGGTGCACGGCGCTATGGGCGTAACCAGCGACACGCCGCTCGACAAGATGTACCGCGAAGCACGATATGCGCGCATATATGACGGTCCCGACGAGGTCCATCACATGGTTGTCGCCCGTAACCTGCTGCGGAACTTCAAAGACCGAGCGCCCTGGTCGTAGCGGGTCAGCCGGGCCGGGGGGAATCCATGCGTATCGCCATCGGCGGGATCGTTCATGAGACGAACACGTTCGCGGTTGCCTCGTTCGGGACGACGACGGTCGGGTCATTCGTCATAGCTCGCGGCGAGGAGATGCTCGGGGCCCGGGGAACCCGAACCTTCATAGGTGGAATGCTCGCAGGAGCTGACGCAGCGGGCCACGAGGTCGTACCGATCTTCCACGCGAACGCGCAGCCGTCGGGCACCATCGAAGCCGGGTCGTACCGTGCGATGAGGGCGGAACTGGTGTCGGGAATTGCCGCGGCGATGCCGATCGATGCCGTTGTTCTCGACACGCACGGTGCCGGGGTGGTGGAGGGCATCGACGACCTGGAAGCGGATCTCGGTGCGGAAATCCGCACGGTCATCGGGCCCGACACACCGCTGCTCACCACCCTCGATCTTCACGGCAACATCACCGCCGAGATGGTCGCGATCTTTGATGTGATGCTCGGCTGCTACGACTACCCGCACGTCGACATGTACGAGTGCGGCATGGAAGCGATCGATGCGGTGCCGCGCCTGGTTTCGGGGAAGTGGAAACCGACGACCCACGTGGAGCGCATCCCGTTTCTCGTACCGACGTCGACAACCGATGAGGAACCGGCGAAGGGTATCCGCCAGCGTTGTATCGATGCGCAACGCGAACCCGGGGTGCTACGGGCGACGTTCTTCCACGGGTTTCCATACACCGACGTCCCCGAAACGGGCGCCTCAGTGGTGGTGACAACGAACGGCGATCCCGCTCTGGCCCGTTCGTGGGCGCGCCGGATCGCGATGGAGGTCTGGGATCGACGGGCCGAGTTCACGAGGGAATCGCGGTCGCCTGACATCGCGCTGCGCCAGGCCATGCGTATCGTTGCCGACAGGGGAGGGCCCGTTGTTGTCAATGACACGGCTGACAATCCCGGTGCGGGCGCACCCGGTGATTCCACGCATGTGCTACGCGCGCTTATTGAGCTGAATCCCGATCGGGCGTGCTTCGGCTACATCTTCGATCCCGACGTGGCCCGCCAGGCGCACGACGCCGGGGCCGGCGTAACGATCGATGTGATGCTGGGCGGTAAGCACGATGAACTGCACGGTTCACCGCTGCAACTGAGGGTCTACGTGAAGGCGTTGACCGATGGACGGTTCGTCTATACGACACCGATGCTGGGCGGCGCTCGAGCCAACTACGGGCCGATGGCCCGACTCCAGGTCGGTGGTCGCGACGGGCTCGACGTGTTGGTCGGGTCCCGCCGCTCACAGGTGTTCGACCGTGAGGTGTTCACCCTCAACGGCATCGACGTGAATACGCGAGACCTGATTGTGCTGAAGAGCAGCCAGCACTTCCGGGCCGGGTTCGCCTCGTTTGCGAAGGACATCGTCAGCGCCGACAGCCCCGGCCTGTCAACGCTTCGAATCGAGAACTTCGTCTACCACCGGTTGGATGGTCCGCGCTACCCGCTCGACCCCGGGATCGGGTGGAGTCCGGGAGCATCAGATACGAACGTTTGACAACCCACAGATCAGAAGAACTATGCGGCGCCGGCCCCAACCACGAAGCTGACGCTTGTCGTTCCGCTTCCGCCGATATTGAGTGTCTGGAAGTTCTTCGCTCCCTGGACCTGGTAGTCGCCGGCCTGGTCGGTGACCTGGAGGTACGCGTCGAGCAGCTGACGAACGCCCGTTGCCCCCACGGGGTGGCCGGCGCCGATGAGTCCACCGCTCGGATTGATCGGGCATTTTCCGTCGAGAGCAATCCAACCCGACTCGACGGCGACCCAGCTCTCGCCCGGCTTGGTGAGGCCGAAGTGGTCGATCGCCATGTATTCGGACGTCGTGAAGCAATCGTGGGTTTCGATGCCGCTGATCTGCTCGACGCCGGAGAGACCGGCCCGACGCCAGGCCGACGTGATGGTCGAGCGGACATGGGGCAGCACGTATTCGCTGTTCTTGCTTTCCGCCACCTTGTCGGCAAAACGTAAGCGCGCGGTGTTGTGACCCCACCCCTTGATGGTCGGAATGTCGTCGACTGGTATTCCCTTGCGCGCGGCGTACTTCTCTGCGTATTTCCGCGAGGCCAGGAAGACCGTCACCGCGCCGTCGGTCACCTGGGAACAATCGGAAATGCGGATACGGCCACCGATCTGCGCATTGTCATCTCCGCGGCTCAGCGCGTGTTCCTTGTTCATGTACCAGGTTCGCGTTTGAGCGTTTGGATTGAGCTTCGCATTTGCATAGTTGATGCGACTGATTTCAGCCAGGTGCTCATCGAGCAGTCCGTAGCGTGCGTCGTATTCGTCGCCCAGTCGGCCGAACAGCTTTGGGAACGGGAACTCGACGCCTTTCGCTTCATCTTCGTACCACGCGGCCGTGCCGAGGTAATCGCCACCGACGGCAGGCGAGACGGTCTTCATCTGCTCGATGCCGACGACGGCCTGGAGGTCGTACCGACCGGCCTCGATCTCCGCCGACGCTGCGAGAATCGCGAGGCTGCCCGACGCGCATGCCGCCTCGTGGCGCATGGTCGGAATTCCGGAGAATGCGGGATCGGCTTCGACGAAGAACGCACCCAGGTGACCCTGCATGCAGTACAACTCGGCCGCGAAATTTCCGACGTGCGCCGAGTCGACCTCGGTCGGCTCAATGTCGCAGTGCTCAAGCGCGCCGTTCACGGACTCGTACATGAGCGCCGAGAAATGTTTGTTCTCCTTCGTCCAGTTCCGGGCGAAGTCGGTCTGGTATCCGCCGATGATGTAGGTCTCAGGTGTTGTGGTCATAGCGGTGAACTCCTCGGTGAATCAGGCTGCGACGAAGAACCGGCCGGGGTTCATGGTCGGGTGGACAAAGAACCGTGGCGGCTTTGCTGCTTTTGCAGCACTCTCGAGGACGGCGGGAACGGCCAGACCGGCCCCGTGAATCAGCTCGACGGCTCGAGCCGGTCCCATGGTATCGACCAGCACGCTCGGAGGTGCCCAGTTGAACCCGGCACCCATGATGCGGTCGATGTCGTTGATCGTCGCCGCGACTTCGCCGACCCGTCCGAATGAGTACGCAATGTAGCCGGCCACAACTTTGCGAGCGATTGCCGCAGCGTCGCCGGATGCATCCAGGAACGCATTGAGGCCCTCGCTGTAGCGTCCCTGCGCAAACGACCGCGCCACGCTGTGAACGTAGGACATGTCGAACTTCGATTCGTCTGACGTAGGCCGGTAGTCGCCCGTAGCGGGATCAAGCACCAGGCGTTTGCCACCCTCCTTCGTGAAGAAACCGCGACCAGTCTTGTCGCCGAACACTCCCTTCGATATCAACCCGGCCATGTACTCGGGGAGCTTCAAGGTCGCGTGCGCTTCGTCGTCGGTGTTCGTGTAGACGTTGTCGACAATCGCTTGGTGGACATCCCAACCGACAAGGTCGACGGTGGCCAGTGGCGTGAGCGCTCGGCCGGTGTAGGGGCCAACGATACGCTCAACGTTCTCGACCCCGATCTCCAGGGCAAGCTGCGCGGCTTCGTTCAGAACTTTGAACCCGACACGGTTCCCGGCAAAGCCCGGGGTGTCGTAGGTTCGGACCATCTCACGACCGAGTCGCAGCTGGGCAAAAGCCTCAACGAAATCGACGACGCGCGGATCGGTTTCGTTTCCAGCTATGAGCTCCGTGCCGACAATGACATTCGGTGGGTTGAAGAAGTGCAAGCCGAGGAAATTGCGTCGGAAGCTTTCGCTTCGACCTTCGCTCAAACGGTTGATCGAGAGCCCGGAGGTGACGGTGGCGACGATCGAATCGGGTCGGCGGAGCGCGTCTATTCTTTCGAACATCGGGACCTTGATCGAGAGATCCTCGGAGAGCGCTTCGAAGATGAGGTCGGCGTCCGCCAGTGCCGCTTCCATGTCGTGGTCGTAATCGCCGACGGCGGTTCTCGACGCGAGACTCGATGACCGCACCTGTTTCACCGCAGCGGCGACCCCTTCTTCGGCCTTCCCCCTGGTTCGGGCGAGGAAGGTCACCTTCGGAACAGCGTGTGTGAAGAGCCCGCCGCTTCCGTATCCCATCGTGCCGTTGGCCCCGATGACCACAACGTGACGAACGGGGCGCGCGTTAGCTGAATCTCGAAGGTCTTGTGTTGTACGGGACATTCGTGTGCTCCTTAAGCGGCCGTAAGCCTTTCACAATCATCCAAATCGGAGCGACGTAACGCGCGTTCAGGGACTGAAATCGGTTGGACCAAGGGTATTGTCTGCACAACTGCCAATACCAATCGTTCGGGGCCGCCTCTGCCTTCAGTCCCATCCGATCTGATGAAGCCGGAACGCTGATCGGTCCACGAGTCGTGCCCTGCGAGGACCCATCTACTGGCGGGCGGGTTGGCCGCGCGATCGGCAGTAGGTTTCACGGGGTGGGTGTTGGGGCGGTGAATGAGAAGCGGCGCAACCGGGTCGCGCTCCGATGTGGCGTGCTGAGTGGGTTGGCCATCGTCGGATTTGTTGCGACCTATCTTGTCGCGGTGCGCACGGTTCGGGGCCAGTTTCTTGATTTGTTGGCTCTGAGCGGGCAGCGGGTCGAACCCGAGCCCGTGGTGAAGAGTGCCGGCACATTGCTGGGAACGATAAGCATCGCTTCGGTTGCGATCGGATTTGTCGTTGTCCTCACCGCCGGATTGTTGCGTAAGCGACGCCGGGTTGGCGTGATCATTGCCGGGGTCATGTTCGGGGCTCTCGCCTCGGCGGAACTCTTGAAACACGTCGTGTTGGCACGACCCCGGCTCGTCCGACTGTCAGCAACGGATATACCGGTGAACACCTTGCCGAGCGGTCACAGCACGACTGCGCTGTGTGTGGTTGTCGCTCTGCTTCTTCTGGTGCCGAAACGATTTCAGTTTACGGCCGCCGTCCTTGGCACCCCGTATGCCGTCGGCGTCGGAATTGCGTCGGTAGTTGCCCACTGGCACCGTCCGAGTGACGTTGTGGCCGCATGGTTCCTCGTCGCCGCGTGGACCTTTTTCGGACTCCTGCTGTTGCGATTGACCGGTTCAGTGGATGCAGACGAAGCGGCTTCGTGGGGTCGGCTGGTCGGTCCGGGGCTGGTTGCGCTCGTCGTTGTGGCCACGCTCGTGTTGATGGTCACCACGGTTATCGGCCTCACCTCCCACCTTCCGCAGGTGCCGGTCGGCCAGCAGAGGTCGGCCTTCAAATCAGCGTTTGCCTTTGGCTTCTCGCTCGCGTCAATCGCTGCCGTGGCCTCGACGTTTATCGGGACGCTGTTGTGGGTGCTGCGCGACTCGGTGCTTACCGAGCCGTAGTCGAAACCGGAGCGGGCATCCCGTGACCCGGTGACCTTCGGCCCTAGCTGGTTTGGCGAGTACTCGGCAACATCAATGTGTGTCGTCGGGGTTCTTTTGGTCGTTCCACGATCCGGGGCTTGTGCGGGCGCTTCGATGGCGGTGATGATCGGGCACTCAGCGGAGGGGCTGTCGTCGGTCGAGGCCGCCCGGCGGCTCACCGAATCCGGGCGCAACGAATTGCCCATGAGTCGGAAGCGGTCGTTGGCCCGCCAGACATGGGATGTGGTGCATGAACCAATGCTGGTCCTTCTTCTCGCGGCCGGAGCGATCAACTTCATCCTTTCCGAGCCGATGGACGGGGTGATCCTCCTCTCGTTCGTCGTTGTGGTCATTGCGATTTCCATCTACCAGGAACATCGGAGTGAGAATGCCCTGGCGGCGTTGCGGGATCTCTCGGCGCCGCGGGCTCTCGTGGTCCGCGACCGGCAGCAGATCCGGATCCCGGGTTCGGAGGTCGTCGTCGGTGACGTTGTTCTGCTGAACGAGGGTGACCGTGTTCCAGCGGACTCGATCGTGGTCGAGTGTGCCAATCTCTCGGTAGACGAATCGGCGCTCACCGGCGAGTCTGTGCCGGTACGCAAGTCCGCTGGTCGGGAAGTAGCCGAGATGGGTGCTCCGGGTGGCGACGCGACTCCGTGGCTGTTCTCCGGCACACTCGTTGTGAAAGGGCACGGGGTGTCGTTGGTTGCGGCTACCGGCACCGGCACCGAGCTCGGTCTCATCGGCACGTCACTGCGCAACATCGAGCAGGAACGCACGCCGATGCAGAAGGAAGTTGACCGTCTGGTGAGGGTCATCGCCGTCTTGGGGATAAGTGCGGCGGCTGTGGTGGTCGTCGTATACGGCCTGGTTCGAGGCGATTGGCTGGCGGGAACCCTTGCCGGGATCGCGACGGCCATGGCGGTACTGCCCGAGGAATTTCCGGTCGTAATGACGGTGTTCCTTGCGGTAGGTGCGTGGCGGATGTCGCAGCGTCAGGTCCTGGCTCGACGGGCGCCTGTCATTGAAACACTTGGTTCGGCGACGGTGATCTGTGTTGACAAGACCGGCACCTTGACCGCGAACCGGATGACCGTAAGCGGGCTTAGTATTGGGTCGAAAAGCTACACCCTCAACGATGGAACCCTTCCTGAGGAATTCCACACGCTGGCGGAGTTCGCTGTTCTCGCTTCGCCGTTGGACCCGTTCGACCCGATGGACAAGGCGTTTCGCGTGCTCGGGGCCCGCCAATTGGCCGGGACCGAGCATGCACACGACAACTGGGAGCTCGTGCGGGAGTATCCACTCTCCGAAAACCTTCTCGCTCTGTCACATGTGTGGCGGTCACCTGACTCAACCCGTTATGTCGTGGCCGCCAAGGGCGCACCGGAGGCGGTTGCCGATCTGTGCCATTTCGACGCCGACCAGTTGGCTGATCTCATGGCACAGGTGGGATCGGCCACGGCACACGGCCAGCGGGTGCTGGCCGTGGCCCGAGCCGATTTCGGGCGGTCCGATGATCTCCCGACCGAACAGCACGACTTCACGTTCGAGTTTCTCGGTTTAGCCAGTCTTCACGATCCGGTTCGTCCGGGAGTGCCCCAAGCGGTCGCGGAGTGTGCCAGGGCGGGCGTCCGGACGGTGATGATTACAGGCGACTATCCCGGGACCGCAGTTGCGATAGCGAAGGAGATCGGCCTCGATCACGGAGCCGGGGTCATTACCGGCCCGGAATTGGCCGTGATGAGCGACGAAGAACTGACAGCGCGCATACGAACCGTGAGCGTGTTCGCTCGAATGGTTCCGCAACAGAAACTCCAGCTGATACGCGCGCTTAAGGCAAATGGTGAAGTTGTGGCAATGACCGGGGACGGGGTCAACGACGCCCCCGCGCTGCGCGCGGCCGATATCGGCATCGCCATGGGTGCCAGGGGGACCGACGTGGCGCGCGAAGCGGCATCTCTCGTCATCACCGATGATGACTTTGCGTCGATCGCCGGTGGCATCCGTCAGGGACGGGGGATATACGGCAACCTCCGCAAGGCCATGTCGTACATCATTGCGGTGCACGTGCCGATCGTCGGCATGTCGCTACTTCCGCTGTTCGTATCGGACTGGCCACTTGTTCTCCTCCCGGTACAGATCGCGTTTCTGGAGTTGATCATCGACCCGGCGTGTTCGGTGGTTTTCGAGGCGGAACCGGTCGACCCGTCGATCATGGAACAGCCACCGCGTCCCGCGGGTACCGCAATGTTCGATCGACGCGTGCTGACGATTGCACTGCTCCAGGGTCTGTCCGTGTTCGCAGCTGTTGGAGGGGTGTACGTATGGACGGTGCTCGATCATCGAGGGGACGCGACGGTTCGGTCGATCACGTTCACCACGCTTGTGCTGGCCAACCTCCAGTTGATTCTGGTGAACCGCTCGTGGCGGTTGTCAATGTGGAGGTCTCTGGTCGAGCGGCGAAACCCGACCCTGAAATGGATCCTGGGTTTGGCGATCGGCATGCTTGCCGCGTTGCTGAATGTGCCCGGAGCACGGCGCGCCTTCAGCCTCGGGCGGATCAGCCTGGGTGACCTGGTGGTCGCCGCCGTCGCGTCGTTCCTCGCCGTCTCTTGGTTCGAGATCTACAAGCGAGCGAACCGGCGGCCATAGAGGACCCGTTGACCCGACACGATGTCATGCAACGATCTCCGGGTTGGCAAACGGGTGCACCGGGGTCGTAAGGTCCACTCAAGGTCAGTAGTCAGCGCTCGGAGGTTCGTGTGAAGTTCGGCATCTTCTTTGAGCTGTCGGTACCTCGACCGTTCTCGCGCGAGATCGAGTGGGCCACGTACCACAACGCTCTTGAACAATGTCGGGTGGCCGACGAGTTGGGCTTCGACCACGTTTGGGCGGTCGAGCATCACTTTCTCGAGGAGTATTCTCATTGCTCGTCTCCTGAAGTCTTCTTGGCGGCGGTCGCCGCGCAAACAAAGCGAATCCGAATCGGTCACGGTGCCGTCGTGTGCGTGCCGGAAATGAACCACCCCATCCGGGTGGCTGAACGGGCGGCGGCGCTTGACATCGTTTCAAGTGGGCGCTTGGAGTTCGGCACGGCGAGGTCGTCAACATGGACGGAACTCGGTGGGTTCGGCGTTGATCCTGATGCCACGAAGAAGACGTGGGACGAGTTCGTCCGGGTACTTCCGAAGATGTGGACGCAAGAGGAGTTCGAGTGGCACGGAAAGTCGTTCTCGATGCCGTCGCGCAACGTGTTGCCGAAACCCTGGCAGAACCCTCACCCCCCGATGTGGGTGACCGTGACGACACCGGGCACTGAGCTCGACGCAGCGGATCGGGGACTCGGCTGTCTCGGGGTCTCAGCGGCGGGTTACGAGGAACAGGAGCGTCGAACGAAGGAATATCACCGTCGAATCGCAAACTGCACTCCGGTGAGCACCCTGGTCAACGATCAGGTCCACACAATGAATTTCCTGTACTGCCATGAAGACTACCGACGCGCCCGAGACGTTGGCGTTCCGATGGTTACAGCCTTCAACGTTGCGAACCAGCACCTTTACTGGACGCGAGAGGCATACCCTACGCGCGCATATCAATCGCTCGGCAATGCGGGTGCGGCCATGCGCCCGAAGAAGGCGGCCGATGATGACCCTTCTGCTGCGAAGGGTCTACCGGAAGGTGTCGGGGTCGGCGATCCCGATCACCTGATCCGAACGATCGAACGCTGGGAATCCATCGGTGTCACCGGAATCAACTTTCTGCTCAACGCCATGGAGATGGTTCCCCAGGCCGAGGTGTTGGCCAGCCTGCGGCTTTTCTCCCGTGAGGTCATGCCGCGGTTTCGTTCGCCAGCAGACCTCTCCGCTCCAGTGTCTGCGCCCTCCCGTGTGCCGACCACCCCATCGGGGTACCCGATGGCCGGGCCGGCGACGCTGACACGAGCCGAAGCGTGCTGATCGGTACCGCGAGTGTCGCCGACCTTGCGGTACGCGCGCCGACGATCGAACACTTCACCGGGGAGACCATCCGTTTCGACGGGGTGGAGTTGCTGCAACTGACGGCGGAAATGAAGAACGCCGCGCGGGTGGCGGTTCTCCCTCCGGCGCTTCACCCCACAGTTCCGGCAACGCTTTCTGTCCAGGTGCTCAACATCCGGGAAAGCCCGTGGGGCCCATTCAGCTTTGCGGTGTGCCGAGTCGGATGCCGCAGCGGCGTGCGTGCCCGCGGGTTCACGACCCGGGCGTATGCCACGTCGGCTGTGGCTGCCGATGCAATGGCATCGACGTTCGGGTATCCATGCAGTGTGGCCGAAGTGTCGCTACGACGAGGCTACGACGGGGCCGATGCCCGTGTGGAACTCGACGGGACATTGATCTTTTCCGGCGGCGGTATCGACCCGATTCCTATGGGAGCAGACGATGTTCAATACACGGGTTCGCTCAATCTCGCGTCGACCCCGAGAGGGCTGAGACTGGTTCAGGTCGAGTCGGAGCACCACCCCCAGCAGGTCGAGCGGCTCACCCCTCGCATCGTCGTGTTTGCCGGCGAGCACTGGGGCAACCCGCTTCTCGTACCGTCGTATGTCGTTTCGGCGAGCATTGCCGTCGAATCGCTCGAGTATCCACCGGTCCGCTTCGTGTGCCGACCCGAAGAACTGGCGTTCACGGGAACTGAGTCAGTCCGCTGAGCTCGGTCGCAGACGCAAAATGTTGCGCGCGAAGTGAGTGGAATTCGCGGTTTCCGGGCACCAGGTTGTACAATATTCAACAGCAGTGATGTGGCCTGTCCGCAGGCCTGCATTGTGAGCCGGTCCTGACTGTTGGTTCCGCCGACTGCGGTCAGGACCGCACCGTGCGCCTTTGGACCATGCGCCTTTTCGGGACGAACACTAACCCCCCTCGCGTCGATGACCTTCGGCGAGTCGCGCCAGTCGTTCAACGTCAACGTCGCGCACTCCGGCCACGGCGACTTTGCAGTCGGTGACCGCACGTAGCGTCGCAGTGCGCATTCCCCCCTCAAGCAGCGCCCGCTCGCCCAACACCGCGCCGGGGCCAACTTCGGCGACCTTTTCACCGTCGACCTCCACGACCAGGACGCCGTTGAGTAGGAGGAACAGCTCGTCACTCGACGAACCTTGTTCCACCAGGACCTTTGACGCTTTGATGCGCCGAATCTCAGGTCGCTGTCGGCCGTGCATAATCACCCCCTGGAGCTCCCGTTCCAGCGCGGTCTCGACTTCAGTGACCAGTGCCGGGGAATCTTCATCGCCCCAGGGTGTGCGGTGGCCGAAGGACTGACCCATCCACTTCTTGTATTCGGCGACACTGCTCTTGGCTATCAGCGCGCCGGAATCGTCGAACAGCCAGTGACGGGGGAACCCGGAAGCTCCGAGGAACCTGGCATCGTGGGTGCCGTCGGTTCGAATGGTCAGTTCGAGTGTGGTCCACACGATCGGCGCGTGATACTGGATGAACGGGGGATGTTTGACGGCGCGGGGCATGGGCGCACCTGTGCGTCCGCCGACGGTCTGGGTGAAGCGAACGTAGTCGGCGCCGACCTCGGGTTCGCTCCGGCGGTCATCGAGTTTCACGGCAGGAACGGTGATTGACCCCACCCCGAGGCCAACCGTCGTGGCACCGATCACGCCTCCCCCGCAGTAGCCGAAGTTGACTATCTGGTTCGCGTCGTCCACGTCGATGAAAGCTCTCAGCTGGTTTGCGAAGCGGAGCCTGTCGGCGATCCGGAGCTCCTCGATGGCGGCGGGGATATCGGCGCCCAGCGGGTCGGGAGGAGGCGGGTCATGACGGGCCATCTTCATTCGCGTCGCGAGCTTTCCCATCCCTTCCAGCAGGTCGGATGGAATCCACGACACGGTGTTGATGCTGCGTTCGTAGCGTGCAGGAGTATTGGACATGCCTCATCGTGCGCCTCTGCACAAAGGCGGCCAAGGGCGGTGACCTGCGTTCCCCGGTGTGGCTGGCACCCCCGCCGAAGGTGGGGTAGGCGTGCTGTACAGGCCGGACCGATAGGGATTCAATGTAATGGTGACGGTCCGGACCCTCAGTGAAACCTGCGACGCGCAGTCAGAGCACTTAACGTAATCCGATGGCTGAATCGTGAGAGCGGTGGTCTACCGGTATCGGGCTAGCCTCCGTCGGAACTGGCGGTCGTGGGCAACGCTGTCACTGCTGACCGGTGTCGCATTGAGTTTCGCTCTGACGGCGGCCTCCGACGCCCGTCGGACGGATACGGCATTGCCCCGGGCTCTCGCGGTCGGGCATTCGGCCGATGTGTCGGTGAGCGGCGATCAGACGGCGATGGGCCGTTCGGCAGCTCTCGCGTACCTCAATGAGGTCGAGCATCTGCCCGGAGTCGTGCAATCGACCCGCATCAGCGGCGTGTATCTCGCCGAGGTGTCTGCTGACGGCACGTTCGGAAAACGGCTGTCGTTCGGATCCGCGCTCGGAAAGCTGATCGACCGTCCGAGCGCGAGGGGTCTGGAAACGCTTCGACTTCTGAAAGGTCGCCTTCCGGTTGCCGATCGCGCGGATGAAGTAATTGTGAATCCCGAACTGCAGGGGGTGACCGGCTGGAAGATCGGAGCGCGGGTGACGTCGTTGCAGCTCTTCCGCCTGGAGGAATTCGACCAAAACCTCAACCCCGACCCGAAGAAAGGCACACCTCTGGAACTCACGATTGTCGGAGTGGGTCGACTTCCTCTGGAATTGTTCGACGCCGCTGGTGAACGGAAGCCTCAGGTGTACCTGTTCCCGGCGTTCTCGGTCGCTCATCGTGACTCGACCTATTACGTGTCGTCCGAGCTGACCATCCCGGGAGGCGAAACGGCGACCGTCGACCTTCGTTCCCGAATCGAGAAGGTGGCCGCGCGTTACCCAGGAGCCCAGGTTCTGTTTTCGGTGAACCACGACGGTCTGGTCGCCGTCCAGAACGCACTGCGACCACAGGTTACGACCATCTGGTTGCTCGCCATCGTGCTGCTTCTCGCCGGGATGTTGCTGGGAGCCCAAGCCGTTGGTCGCCAGATCTTTTCGCACAATCGCGATACGTCGGCCTTGCGGGCTCTCGGCATGTCGTCGCGCGATATCGGGGCGCTCCTCACGTTGCACGGGGTCACGATCGCGCTCGGTGCTGCGACGGTCGCCGTGCCGTTAGCGTGGCTGTCGAGCGTGTTCACACCGCTCGGTCCGACGCGGGTCGTTGATCCCTCTCCAGGGTTTCGCTTCGATGCCGCTGTGCTGGGGATAGGTGGACTGTTGGTGGCCTTGACGCTTTCCCTTGCCTCCTCGCTGTCGGCGATGCGACTCACCCGGTTCTTCGGGCGATCCGGAATTCGGTCCACTGGACACAATGCCCGGAGTAGGCCATCACGTTTCGTTGCCCTTCTCGCTCGCGCCGGTCTGCCTCCAACGGTTGTGACCGGTTCTCGCTTTGCGCTCCAGGCGGGCGACGGAAGAAACGCGACTCCGGTTCGTAGTGTCCTGTCGAGCATCGCCCTTGCCGTAGCCGTCGTTGGAGCGGCGGTGTCATTCACTTCCAGCCTCGATCACCTGCTTCATACCCCTCGGCAGTATGGGTGGGACTGGGACGTTGGAGTCAGCAACCCATTCGGCGCGATCCCCAACGAAGCTGTGGACGCGTTTCGTGCCCGGCCTGAGGTAGCCGCGATAGCTGCATTCGCGTACGGCAATGTTCGTATCGACGGGCAGTCGATTGCCGCAGTCGGCTTCGACCAGCTCAATGGGACCGTCTTCCCGACGATGAACGAAGGACGGATCCCACAGAGTGAACGTGACCTGGTCCTCGGCCCTCTCAACATGAAGAGTCTCGGTCGATCGATCGGCGACCGTGTCGAGGTCGATACCGGCCACGGTATTCGGACGATGACGATTGTCGGCACGGCGACGTTTCCATCGCTCGGGAACACCCGCACGAGCAACACCGGCCTCGGCCGTGGAGCGGCGACCGTCGCATCAGTCTTCCCACCCTCGCAAAAACCCGAAGATGGTCGGTATAACGGCGTCTTTCTCCGGATCAATCCGAGCTTCGATCGTGCGAAGGCCATCGGATCGCTGCGGACGTTTCTCGCCGAGCAGGGATGCGCCGATTCGGATTGTTTGGTCACCGACGGAAAACCTGACCCTTTGACCGGGTACGAGTCGTTGGGTGCGGTCTGGTTACCGTTCGCGATGGCTTTGGGCGTGGTGTTCGCGATCTCCCTGGCCCATGGCATCGCCACCACAACCAGGTCCCGGAGACGCGAGCTGGCCATCATGGCCGCGCTCGGCATGACCCGGCGACAGGCCGGGCATGTCGTTATCTGGCAGGCCGCAACGATCGTCGTCGCAGCGTTGGCCATCGGGATTCCTCTGGGTGTCGTCAACGCAAACGTGCTTTGGGGAGTGTTCAGCGAACGATTGGGGATGCGACCACGGCCGAGCATCCCCGTCCTTCAGCTTCTGCTCCTGGCGTTGGCGGCCGTGCTCAGCGCGGTCGTCGTCGGTGCCGCGTTCGTGCCTTCCACGCGCCGGGCGACCGCTGTCGGTCTTTCGGTGACCGCTGAATAGGGTCTGATGGCCACGGGGGTGTAGCTGGCACCACCCCGCCCCACAGGGTCGCCTACTGTTCAAAACGTCGGAGAGAGCGTTCAATCGAATCATGGCAGCAATCACGGTGTTCATCGCGGACGACAGCGTCTTCATCAGAGAAGGGGTTCGGGCCATGCTGTCGCGACAGCACGACCTTGAGATCGTCGGCGAGGCTGAAGACTACGAGGGCCTCATCGCCGGAGCCGATGCGACTTCCCCGAACGTGGTGGTGAGCGACATTCGAATGCCACCCAACTTTCATCGGGAGGGGATCGAGGCCTGCAAGATAATACGCAAAACCCATCCGGGAACGGGCGTCGTCATCTTGAGTCAGTACGACGATCCTGACTACGCCATCGCCCTGCTCTCGGAAGGAGCCAGTGGGTACGGGTACCTGCTCAAGGACCGCATCGCAGAAGGTGACCAACTGGCGCGTGCGATTCGTGAAGTTGCCTCCGGAGGATCAATGCTCGATCCGGCAGTAGTGAGTGCACTTATGAATCCGGTGCGCCGCACCGGAGGGCTCGATGCCGGCGACGACGCCCTTCTCGAGATGGTGGCCGAGGGAAAACCGATCAAAGCGATCGCCCTCGCAACCCAGTCAACGCCCGCTGCGGTCGAGACCCGGGTGGAGAATCTCTTTCTGCGCCTCGCCGAAGGCGTATCCGCCGGAACCGCGGGCGCTCTTGACCGTCTGAAGCGACTTCACGTGGCGATTGTCTCCCGCGACGAGCAGGGTGAATCTCTCTCCCGGATGCTGCCGACCGGTGTGGCGGCCCGCATTCGGGCAAGAGGCGCCCACGCCGGCGACACGGAAGAGCTGAACGTCACCGTGCTGATGAGCGACATTCGCGGCTACACGACAATAAGCGAACATACGGATCCGTCGCACCTCGCTCAGCAGCTGAACCGG
This sequence comes from Acidimicrobiia bacterium, assembly GCA_031383405.1. Taxonomy (GTDB): domain Bacteria; phylum Actinomycetota; class Acidimicrobiia; order Acidimicrobiales; family JANYDT01; genus JANMZO01. The sequence continues at coordinate 23,508 of JANMZO010000339.1, forward strand.
CACCGGGCCGAGATGAACCGGGCGATCCTCGACGCCGGCGGTACGGTAATGCAATATGTGGGCGACGCGGTGCTTGCCGTATTCGGCGCTCCGGAACCGTCGACCGACCATGCCGACCGGGCCCTCGTTGCGGCCAGGGCGATGCATGCTGCCCAGGCCGAGGTGAACCGGAGCTGGTTGGCCGAGGGCCTTGAACCCTTTCCTTTGGGTATCGGGCTGTCGACCGGCGACGTTGCTGCCGCGATACTGGGCTCGGAGGAACGGTTGGAATACACGGTCGTCGGCGATGCGGTGAACCTCTGCCAGCGTCTACAACAGTTCGCTGTCGACGGCGAGATCGTCGTGAGCGATCTCACCTGGGACCAGTTCACGGAAAAGCCTGAGGCCGAAGATCTCGGCCCGCATCTGGTGAAGGGCCGCACTACGCCGGTCCAGCCGCGCAAGATCGCTTCAATCAATCCCGATACCGGTCCGATCGAACGTCCCAGCGCCGAAGCGACGCACCCGCCGAAATCCGTGTCGGTGGAGCAGAATGCGAACAGTCAACGTGATTCCCAGGAGGCAACGCCATGAGTACCGACACCCTGACCAGCAGTGGAGCAGCTCCGGGCACCGGGTTGACAGCTCAGGCGGGCATTGACCTTGTCGTCGACGCCCGGCAGGTATTTCGCACGTTTGAGGCCGAAACGGCCCCCGTGCGCGCACTTCGGGGAGCCGACCTGTCTGTGGAACGGGGTGAGTTCGTAGCGGTGATGGGTCCCTCCGGCTGCGGGAAATCCACGATGCTGAACATTGTGGCCGGGCTGGATATCGCGGACGACGGTGATGTCACCGTCGCCGGACAGCAATTGGGCGGCAAGACCGAGAGTGAACTGGCGATCATGCGGCGCCAGCACATTGGCATCGTGTTTCAGTTCTTCAATCTTCTCGAGGGAATGACCGCACTGGAGAATGTGCTCATGCCTGCGCTGATTGCCGGGCGAAAACGAAAGGTGGCCGAAACCCGCGCCCGTGACCTCCTCGACCTGCTGGGTATCGGCGACAAGGCCAAACAGCCGCCTGCATCACTGTCGGGTGGTCAACGGCAACGACTCGCGATCGCCCGTGCTCTGGCTAATGAACCGACGCTTCTGTTGGCCGATGAACCAACAGGAGCGCTCGACTCCGAGGGCGGCGAAGAAGTGCTTGAGCTGTTTGCCCGCTTGCACTCGAATGGCCAAACGATTCTTCTGGTGACCCACGATCAGCCCGTGGCCGATGCGGCGCAGCGAATCGTCCGAATGAAAGACGGGCGCGTTGTCGACGACGGCCGTGGTCTGGGGCCGGCGTGACCGACCGGTCCCGATTGGAATCGCCCGGTGCGCTGTGAGTACTGACACGCTAGCGGGTCGAGTTGCCAGGTCCGACAAGACACGCACCGGACTTGCGACGTTTCGAAAGGGTGCCTTAGGTGCCTGTGCCACGGGGCTTTTGGCCAGTGGCGTGGCGACCGTGTTCGCCATGCGGTCCGAGCATGTTTCGCCGACTCTAGTGATCACGTGTGTTCTCAGCTTCGTCTGGGGCTCTGGTGCGGGACTCGCCGTCAGGAGAAGTGAGATCCGATGGCATGCGATTGTTGCCGGACCTGCGTTGATCATCGCGCTGGGAACCCTGGCGTGGTCGGCGAAGGATTCGTCGACGCTTTCGGGTGGTGCGGCGCTCGCCGCGGATTTTGGCCAGCGGCTCGCTCTGTGTCTCGGACCCGTGGCCCTTCTTCATCTCCTCCTCACCCTGCCCGATGGCCGATTCGCTCGTAGCCGACACCGAAACGTTGTGGTCGCGTCATACCTTGTCGGCACGATCATCGGGGTCGCGTTACTCCTGCAACGAGACAGAGTTTCCCCGTGGCCACTGGCGGCCCTCTGGGTTACGACCCTGCTGGCGCTGCCGACGGCCCACGGTAGTTACCGGGCGGCGAATGTTCTGACACAGCGTCGGATGCAGTGGACCGGTTGGGCCGCCGTGGTCGCAGCCGAGATTTCGCTCGTCGCAGTGGCGGTGACGTTGGCCGTCGGATGGCCACACCACGGCGGGGATATCGCGCTCGGCGCATCAGTGCTCATCCCGATCTCTATCGCGGCCGGAACGGTTCAGCGCCTGCTTTCGCGGATCGACAGGCTGCTCACCCATACCGTGTCGGTGACCGGCCTGACCGCACTGATTGTGGCGGCGTACCTTCTTGCCCTCGCCGCATTCGGTCGCCGGCCAACCGGTAGCGAGCGGTCGCTGTTTTTCCTTTCGATGGCCGCCGCTGCCGGCGCAGCACTTGCCTACCAACCGGCTCGCGTGTGGCTGACTGATCGGGCCAACCGCGTGGTCTACGGTGAACGGGTTTCGCCCGATGAAGCGCTTCGCACCTGGAGTTCCCGGCTCTCCCGGGCGATTCCGCTGGATGAACTCCTGCTGCAACTCGCCGAAACCCTGCGCAAGTCGATGCAACTGCGAAGCGCGCAGATCTGGACGGGCACCGACGGGCGCTACGAGGTCGCTGCGATGGTTCCGCACCGTGCGACAACCCAATTCTCGATAGGTGACAAGGAGCGGGCCGTCGTGAGTCGGGCCGGCGTGTCGGGAGGGACCTGGCTTGACATCTGGCTGCCGGGTCTCGTGCCGTCGGTGGCCACCGGCTCGACCCGCGTCGCCCCTATCGCCCACAGCGGAGAACTACTCGGTCTCATCGTATGTGAACGTAATAGTGATGCTGCCCCGTTTACCGAAGAAAACGACCGGGTGCTGACCGAGTTGGCGCGGCAGGTCGGGCTCGCCCTTCACAACGTGCAGCTCGACACCGCCTTGCAGGCGTCGCTTGATGAGCTTCGTCAGACCAACGAAGAGCTACGCGCTTCTCGTATCCGAATCGTCGCAGCCGGTGACACGGAGCGGCGCAAGTTGGAGCGGAATCTGCACGACGGCGCACAGCAACACCTCGTGGCGTTGGCCGTGAAGCTTCGCCTCGCGAAAGATTCTGTCGTCGACGACCCGGCGGATGCCGAGGCCATGATCGATGAGATCCGCGGCAATCTCCAGGAAGCGATCACGGAGCTCCGTTCGCTGGCCCACGGGATCTTTCCGCCGTTGCTCGTTTCGGGCGGGTTGGCCGAAGCTCTCCCGGCGGCCGCGTCTCGGGCCGCCCTCCCAACCTTCGCCGACGTTAAGGTCGGCCGCCATCCTCAAGACGTGGAAGCGGCGATCTACTTCTGCTGTATGGAGGCGCTGCAGAACGCGGGCAAGCATGCGGGGGACAGGGCGAACGCGCTGGTGAAGGTGTGGGAGAACTCCGATGCGCTCCATTGGGAGGTTTCCGACGACGGGGCCGGCTTCGATCTGGACCAGGGTGGCGGCGACGGGCACGGCTTCGTGAACATGCGGGACCGTATGGGCGCGTTCGGCGGAACGGTTGCTGTCACCAGCACGCCGGGCCAGGGCACGGCGATCCGCGGTTCGGTACCCCTCGCCTGATCGTACGGCTTCGCCGTCGCCGGTCGCTTGGGGCCGAAGGGCGGGTCAGCGGCCGTGCGTAATGTAGTCCCCGAGCGCCTTGGCTTCGTCCTGGATCTCGGCAACTCGACGCTTGACCACATCGCCGATACTGACAATACCGACGAGCGCACCGTCGCTGACCACCGGCAGATGGCGGATGCGTTGTTCGGTCATCGCGCTCATCAACTGCTCCATCGTGTCGGAAGGTGTGCATGTGATCACATCCGAGCTCATCACTTCGGAAACGGTCTGGTCCAGCATGGCGGCCCCGCCCTTGGCGATGGCCGCAACAATGTCACGTTCACTTACTATTCCCACGACTGATCCGTCGGGCAGCACGACCACGAGGGCGCCGATCCGTCGTTTCCCGAGTTCGGCGGCGGCCGAAAGCAGGGTCTGGTCGGGGCCGATCGTGGCAACGTCGGATCCCTTACCTTCTAAAACACCGATGACGCGCAACTGTTGCCTCCTTGGTGCGTGCAGCTCGGAATGCGCCGCACTTTGAGACTGATCGTACGCCAACCAGGGGCTGACGTGCTGGTCCGTTGCGTATGTGAACCTCGCGGACGTCGCACTCCCATGATTCGCTCAGCGCGCCATCAGGTTGCCGCCCGACACGCCGATCACATACCGGCCGGCTGACCACGACCGTCGATCAGGCGGGTGCCGCCCAATTCGCCTATGGAGGATCGCGTCGCCAGGTGGGATCGCCGCCGGCCTCCCATAGTCGACGCACGACGCGAGGAGACAGCTCGTCCTTGTTGACGTACGCCGCTGCGCCGCATGACCGCGCGCCGGGTGGGAGGTCGTCTACCGCGTAGGTGGAAACGAGAATGACGAAGGTTTCGGGAAACGTCATCGTGATGATGCGCGTCGCCTCCACGCCGTCGATCACCCCCATGTTGATGTCCATCAGGACCACAGACGGGCGCAACTGCTCGACGCGGATGACGGCTTCCTCGCCCGAAGTCGCTTCGCCGATGAGTTCAAATCCGGGTATCCGGGCGATCACCGCGCGGGCGGCATCGCGGAAGGGAGCCTGATCGTCGACGACCAGCACCCGGATGCTGTCCACGTCGCCTCCACCCGATTGAGTCGTTTCGTTCATAAGCACACATCCCATGACGCTTTGAGCGTGACAGTTCAACGTGGAGTGGGGAACCGTGCTGTTA
>JANMZO010000355.1:0-1796 GCA_031383405.1 Acidimicrobiia bacterium
GAATCAATGAGGTGGCATCGGGCGACGATGTCGAGACCGTGGATGACTTGTCGCACCAGACAATCTCGGGCGTGACCTTGGGTGGCTTGTAGCCAGGCTCGACCGCCCTGCGGCAGCGCTGCATCTGCACGCGATCATCGCTCTGCGCGCGTTGCTTCGCGCGTCGCAACCAGTCATGCACCGTCTGACGGGTCACCCTGAACCGGCGGGCCGCCACCGTTACCGACGCCCCGTCCAAGACCTCCAACACCGCAAGATGCCCCTGCTCCACGGCGTTGAGCTTCACCTGCACGGCGGGCCTCGTCCGGGCTCCAGCGGACGCGACCACCCACCAGCGAAGAAGGAGGAACCGCCCAAGCAAACCCAACGGGCAGGGCACCTACCGGAACCGCTGTCGCCCCGCTACGAACCCGTCCCGAAACTGTCAACCAGGAACTGGAACTGCCATCCCGCATGCGGTACCTTGCAGAAATGGACGCCGTGACAAACCGGTGAGGGGTGGTCTGCGCGTCGGTCCTGCAGGCGATCGGCGGCACCCCGCTTGTGGACCTGTGCCGCGTGTCGGCTGGGATCGACGGTCGGGTATTGGCGAAGCTGGAGTACCTGAACCCCGGCGGTTCGAAGAAGGACAGGATCGCACTGCGGATCATCGAAGAGGCGGAGCGGTCGGGCGCGCTGCGACCAGGGCAGACAGTCGTGGAGCTGACGAGCGGGAACACCGGGACCGGCCTGGCGATGGTGTGCGCCGTCAAGGGCTATCCCTTTGTTGCCGTGATGTCGTCCGGGAATTCGACCGAACGGTCCGTGATGATGCGAGCAATGGGGGCAGAGGTGATCCTCGTCGGCCAGGGCGACGGATCTCGCCCTGGACACGTGACCGGAGATGATCTGGCACTGGTGGAGACGGTGGCCGCGTCGATCGCGACCGAGCGAAGCGCGTTTCGCGCAGACCAATTCACGCTGTCCGGGAACCCAGCAGCTCATGGCGAGGGGACCGGAGCCGAGCTATGGAGTCAGAGCGACGGGCAGGTGGACCTTTTCTGCGAGTTCGTCGGGACCGGCGGAACCTTCGCCGGTGTCGCAGCCTTCCTCAAGGCGCAACGGCCGTCCATCAGCTGTTACGTCGTCGAGCCGAAAGGCGCAGAAATTCTCGCCGGACAGCCGTTCTCTGATCCGTCGCATCGGATACAGGGAGGGGGCTACGCCATGTCGACGGTGCCGCAGCTGTCTGGCTCATCCCCGGCTACGTTGCCGTGGACGACGACGATGCCGTGGACGCTGCTCGCCGACTCGCCCGACAGGAGGGGATCTTTGCGGGCTTCTCCGGAGGTGCGGTTCTTGCCGCCGCGGAGCAACTGCTCCGCGGTGCGCACGTCGGCCAGACCGCCGTCATCGTGCTCGCTGACTCGGGCATGAAATACCTCAGCACCGATTTGTGGCTGCACTGACAGTTGAACCGGAGGTGACGCGCAAGATGATGACGATTCGGCTCGCTACGGTGCACGACATACCGACACTCCCTCCCCTGGTGAACGCGGCGATCGAACACCTGCAGAAAGGGTTCCTCGACCAGGGTCAGATCGAGTCGAGCAAGGCGATTATGGGCATCGATCAGCAGTTGATCGACGATAAGACGTACTTCGTCGTGGAGATCGACGGTACGGTCGCCGGCTGCGGGGGCTGGAGTCGCCGCTCGACGCTGTACGGCGGCGACCACTCGGAAGTACGTCTTATCGTCGATCAACTGCTGATCGATGCCCATAATCGCCTTGCTCGACTAGATCTGACCCTGGTCG
>JANMZO010000374.1:0-6360 GCA_031383405.1 Acidimicrobiia bacterium
AGTGGAGGGCTTGATCGGCGGCACGTTGACCGACGTTCGCGACACGGCCGATGCCCGCCAGGCCCACCTCGACTGGCTCGGATCCCTGGAGCCGCCGTTCATTGTGACCTCGCCGCCGCCCTCGAACACGGAGTGGCCCAAGAAGGGTGCGAACCGGGCTCCGATCGGCGCGGTCGGCGATGTTCTCGCCGGGCTCTCCGGTTGCCCCGGCGTCGCCCGCGGTCGGGCCCGGGTGGTCCTCGACCCATCCGATCCGGGAGCACTTGAGCCCGGCGACATCCTGGTCGCGCCGATGACGGATCCGGCCTGGACGCCGCTGTTCGTTCCGGCCGGAGGCGTCGTCGTCAACGTCGGTGCACCGCTCAGCCACGCAATCATCGTGAGCCGGGAACTCGGCATCCCGTGCGTGGTGTCGGTCAACGAGGCCACGGAGCGGATCCCCGACGGTGCACTGATCGAGGTCGACGGCAACAACGGAACGGTCACCATCCTCGAACTGCCGTAGCGGGCGAAAACTCGGCAAACGCGCGAGCCACGGGTTCTTGTTCGTTCGGTCGCTCCAAGCGCTTCGTAGAACCGCGGCCTGAGCACGTTGGCGAAGCGGCAACCTTGCGGTCAGGCGGGGGCGATGACGGTGATGCCGTTGGCGACGGCGGCCTGCGCCATTCGGTCGTCGTAGGTGACCAGTCCGTCGAGTTCGTCGCCGAGAACGAGAGCGGCGGCGAGGTGGACGGCATCGAGTGTTCGCAGGATGGTCGGATCGAGCCGGCCGGCGGCTTCGAACATCGCAGTTGTGACTTCGATGAGTGTCACCGAGTCGAGCACTTCCCGGGCCCGCGCGACGCGGTCCGGAGCCGCGCGTCGCACGGAGCGGAGCAACTCCGTGCGGGTAAGGTCACATGACACCGGGTTGCGTTCTCGCTCCGCGAACCATGCGTGCAACGCAGCGGTCTCCGGCTCCGCGACGACCAGCTTGGCCAGCGCAGAGGTGTCGATGTAGTGGGCCAAGGTCAGTAGCGTTCCGTGTCGCGCATGGCGGCGAGCTCACGGGAGAGCGATGTTCCCGCCTCGGGTGGGGCCAGGTCCCTGATGGCACGCCGGGCGCGACGGCCGCGACCGGCGGCCAGCAGGGATTCCAGTGCCGACGCGGGGATCGGTGTCATTTGGGCCACCCTGCGGCCGCGGTCGGTGATCGTGACCGTTTCGCCTGCAGCGGCCTCCGCGACGACCGCGGATGCGTTTTGTTTCAGTGCTCGGATGCCGACCTCAGACATGTGCTCCATTGTAGCTCATGCGTCGGATCCACTTCAACGGACGGCCCGATCGCCGCCACCCGCGCCGGGGCACGGCTAGAACGCGTTGGGGTCGTTCCGGACGGACGTCGGGATGTCCAGGCGGAACAGCTCCGCAGCGTTGCGCCAGGTGATTCGTTCGATCGAGTTCTCCGGCAGACGGCCGACCTGCTTGTGCAACTTGTCCTGGGTGTGCGGCCAGGTTGAGTCGGCGTGGGGGTAGTCGGATTCGACCATGATCTTGTCGACGCCGATCACGTCCGTCTGCAGGAACGACGACGGATCGTCGATCGCGCAGAACCAGAAGTTGCGTTTGAAGACCTCGGTCGGGGAGAGCTCGACGCCGTCCCACGTGCCGTACATGGCGCTGTACTTGCTCATGTGATCGAGACGGTCGATCAGTCCGGCGACCCAGCCGATACCACCTTCGCTCAAGCAGAGGCGCAGGTTGGGAAAGCGGACCGGGATTTTCGAGAACAGCCAGTCGACCGCGGCGTACATCGCGTACGCGAAGAACAACGCGCCTGTCGCATCGCTCGGCGCATCGGGAGCGGTCGTCGGTGACGTGCCCGATGATCCGACGTGCAGACACACCACCGTGCCGGTCTCTTCGCACGCGGCCATGAGCGGATCCCAGTGCCCGGTGTGCAAGGACGGATAACCGAGCAGGTGCGGCCCTTCGCTGAAGGAGATCGCCCTGAACCCGCGGGCCGCGTTCCTGCGGACCTCGTCGGCAGCCACCTGTACGTCGCTCCAGATCGGCAGTTGCATCGGGATCATCCGGCCAGGGGTGTGGGCGCACCAGTCGTCGATCATCCAGTCGTTCCACGCTCGCGTCGCGGCCACTGCGACCTCGGGGTCCCTGGCCACCTGGTAGAAGCGCTGCCCGGCGAACCCGGGGAGGAAGGAGGGAAAGCAGAGCGACGAGTAGACGCCGTCGAGGTCCATGTCGCTGATGCGGTGGGCGATGTCCCACGCGCCGCGTCGCATGTGCTCGAAGCGGGTCGGGTCGAAGCTGTACTCGTCGATCGGCCGACCGGCGACCGCGTTGAACCCGACGTTGGGGAGTTTCTGTCCGTCGAACAGCCAGGACTCGATGCCGTCTTCATCGATGATCCGCGGTGCCTGTTCGGCGAGGCGTTTCGGGAAGCGTTCGAGGAAGGTGTGCGGAGGCTCGACGATGTGGTCGTCGCACGAGACCATGAGGTAGCGACGGTCGGCCCTCGGCGGGTCCGGGAGCAGCGTGACCTTGCCCTTCACGTTGCGAGTGAAGTTCGTGTTGGACGTGAGGTCTTCGAACGACATCACCATGTGTTGGTGCTCCTCAGCTGCTTTGGGTCTATTTGCGCGGGGTCTATTTGCGCGGGGTTGATTTGCGCGGCGTTGATTTGCGCGGGGTTCATGTGCTCGGGGTTCAGTCCAGTACTTCGGGTTCGTTGGCGATGAGTTGGCGCACCGCGCCATCCCAGTACGCGAACGTGGCCCGTTCGATCAGCGACGCCTTCATCGGCTTCATCACCGACACGTCGAGCGCGAGCGGCCTGTGGCCGGTGAGCATCGTCTTGTACATGATCTCGCAGCAGCGCTCGAGGTTCGCGGCCTTGTAGGTGGCCTCTTCGACCGTGGGAGCCAACACGAGAACGCCGTGGTTCGCAAGAAAGGCGACCGTCGCGTCACCCACGCGGTCGGCGATGGTCGCACCCGCATCGGCGGATGCGACCTCGCCGTCGTATTCGTTGATGAAGACCATCTCGTCGAAGAACATCGACGAGTTCTGGTGGATGATGTCGGGAAGGATCCCGATGCCGCACAGGATGGTCGCGTACATCGGATGGTTGTGCACGATCACACGGGCGTCGCTGCGGTGTCGGTGCAACTCGGTGTGGATGTGGAACGCGGGCGTGACGTCCCATTTTCCGGCGAGCACCTCACCGGAGTCGGAGATCGTGAGGATGTCGGAGGCCTTCGTCTCGGCCCACCAGAGGCCCCACGGGTTGACGAGCATCGTGTCGTCGCCGGGCCGCTGCCAGGTGATGTGACCGGTCATGTTCTCGCAGAATCCGACATCATCGAGATGACGCAACGCGCATGCGAGCTGCTGCTCGTCGGTGAGTTCGCGTCCGATGCCCGGCATGACCTTCGGCATCCATGCTGCGGCGCCGCCAACCGGCCGATCGTCGTTCATTCTGGTCCCCTTCCGACCCTGTCTCTCGACGGTGTGGATGTTACGAAGATTTGGTCCGGCGGCGAAGCCAAGGCCCGGATCTTCGTTGCCGCGGGCACGGACGGAGTTTGCATAGACGGTACGTTGTCAGATGATGTTGAGTGCATCGAGGGTGGACGTAGCCGAGGCGACGTCGCCCTTGACGGTCACCGAGTCGCGCCAGTCGGCCCGCTTGGTACCCCATGACACAAAGCTATGCGCGCTTGTGACCGCGGTCGGGAAGCCCGGGTTGCTGCCGGGAGTGACCGTCCAGAGCGGAGCCCCCGGGCTAAGGGCGTAGTCACCGGCGGCCGGTCCCTGGAACGACAGGTTCACGCCCTGGCTGCACTCGGACAGGGCGGGCTGGCACATCTGCGGCAGGCCGGCCAACATCCATTCCAGCGTGGCGGCCAGGGCATCGGTGTCGTGCGGCAATTGGGCGGCCCGGTCAACGGCGTGGCCGATGTCGTGCCGGAGGTGGCAGTAATGGTCGAAGACGATGGCGTTGCCGAGTAGGTGCATGGGATGTGAGCCGAGGTTGGCCAGGGGGATGACGGTGTCGGCCATGGGTGGCGACTGCAGCGCCGTGAGCGCGGCCAGACCCCTGTCGGCCCATTCGTCGTACTCGGCGAGCACCTGCGCGGTGCTCCACGTCCGACGGGCCTGCACAGGCACCTCGGCATTGCGTTCCACATCGGGGCTGGTGCCGCCTTCGATGGTGGTGGGGTCGGCGATGGAATGGAACACCGACGCCATGTGACAGACGACGTCTTGCACCGACCAGTCGGTGCATCCCGAGGCCGCGGACCACTCGGCGGGGGACAGGGACTCCATGAGTTCGCGGGCCCGGGAGATCTCGGTCTGCAGTGCGGCGATGGCTGATGCGCTCATGCGAGGAGCGTACTTCAGGGGCCGACACGAATTCCTGCGGCGACGTAGGGTGTGCGTGGGGACGGGATCATTCCCGCCGTCAGAAAAGAGGACCGACGCCATGAGCGCGCAAATCAATCAGGGTCGATGGACCGCCGATATCGAAGGCGACTTTGTGGTGTTTCTCATAGGTGCCAGGCCGAGCAAGTTGCACCTTCTGCGCTCCTTGATCGACCTCGGGGGCCGTCGGGGCATGAAGCACATGCTCGACTACCTGGTCGAGCACCCCGAAAAGGGCCTGCTCGGATACCAGATGGGGTTCCCGGCCATTGTCCAATACTGGCGGTCATTCGAGCAGCTCGAAGCATTCGCCAAGAACACTGACGACCCGCACCTCGATGTCTGGCGGAAGTACTTCAAACGCGTGGGCAAGAGCAGCCGAACCGGTATCTGGCACGAGACCTATCTGGTCCGGGCCGGGGAGTACGAAGCGGTCTACGGCAACATGCCGACGTTCGGCCTGGCCGCGGCCAGCACTTCCGTGTCGGTCGCCGAGTCGGTCGGTGCCCGGGACCGTCTGAAAGCTGGGGCCCGGACCTGAGGCCGGATTCGGTCGGCGTATGGGTGCACTTTTAGGCTCCCCGGGTTGAAAAGTGCACCCACACCGGCATCGGGCACGTCATGTCACACTGAACTCGCCACGCATCGTGATGACAGGAATTTGAAAGGTCGCTGCGGTCAGAATGCGCGAACAGCAACCGACGATTCGGCGGAAGGAGCCGCGATGGGCCTGAAGAAGATTCGCATCCGATTGCTGGGCCCGATCGACGCGGTCGTCGACGGCACCCCGGTTGACCTTCGGGGTGCCCGGCAGCGTCGACTTCTCGCGAAACTCGCCCTTCGACCCGGCACGCTCATCGACGGCAGTGAACTCATCGATGCCGTCTGGCCGGACGGTGACCTCCCGGCCGATCCGCGTGAAACGCTGCGCACCTACGCGTCTCGAGTTCGGGCGAGCCTCGGTGGCGAGTCCGCACTCGACTCCGCACTCGACGGGCGAAGCGGTGGGTATTCCCTGGAACTGCCGGCCGCGGCGGTCGACGGGCACCATTTTGAAGCCCTGCTAACCCGGTCTGCGCAGGTTCAGGACAGTGTCGAGCGTTTGGCGGTTCTCGAAGAAGCCCTTCTGCTGTGGCGTGGCCCGGCCTTTGCCGGATTCGAACACGAGGACTGGTCCCGGCCAACGGCCGCACGTTGGACCGAACTGCGCGACACCGCGGCGGATGATAGGGCCGAGCTGCTCATCGAACTCCTGAGGCACGAGCAGGCCGTTGCGCTACTCGAGGCGGCATCGCACGATTCCCCGTTGCGGGAACGGACGCACCGACTTCTCATGACGGCACTCCAGCTGTGCGGCCGACAGGGCGAGGCGTTACGTGTCTACCAACGTTTCCGGAAGCGGCTCGCTACTGACCTTGGCCTGGATCCGGGCGAGGAGATCCGCGAACTTGAGGCGCGCATCGCCGACGGCGGGCAGGGTCGCGAAGGAGCGCCCCTCGGAGGTCACCTGCGGGGCTACCGCATTCTCGAGCGGATCGGTGATGGCGCGTTCTCGGTCGTCTACCGGGGTGAGCAGCCGACCGTCGGTCGGTCAGTCGCCATCAAGGTGATCCGCTCCGAGCTGGCAAACCGGGCCGACTTCGTGCGGCGCTTCGAGGCCGAAGCCCATCTCGTCGCCCGACTCGAACATCCCCACATCGTGCCCCTCTACGACTACTGGCGCGAGCCGGGCTCGGCCTATCTCGTGATGCGTCTGCTGTCGGGCACGCTCGAAGACCGCGTACGCGAGCGTCGCCTGGATCTGCCCGAAGCAGTTGTCATGCTCGGCCAGATCGGGTCCGCGCTGGCGGTCGCGCACCGGGCGGGCGTGGTTCATCGTGACGTGAAGCCGGCAAACATTTTCGGCGACGGTGAAGGCAACTGGTTTCTTGCCGA
>JANMZO010000412.1:0-25311 GCA_031383405.1 Acidimicrobiia bacterium
GGTGGTGGTGGGTGGTGTTGTTTTTGGGGCTGTTGTGGTGGTTGTGGGGGCCGTTGTGGTGGTTGGGGCTGTTGTTGTTGGGGCTGTTGTGGCTGTTGTTGTGGTTGGGGCTGTGGTGGTGCTTGTCGTTGTCGGCGTAACGCTTATGGTGACGGTCGACTCGCTGTCGTTGTTGGTTGTCGAGCCCACCGTGTCGGTGCTGTTCGTGGGAAGGGGCGATCCGAGCGGAATGGTTTCCGCCGCGGTCACATCGCTGCCCGGTGGAGCGATGTAGGCCACGTTCTTCTCCACCCCGGCGTTCGAACCGGCGATGGCGTTGATGGTGAAAGACGCGGTGGCGGCCGATGCCATTTCGCCGGAGCAATCGACGGTCATCGTTTGCAGTGAGATGGCGCGGTTGGTGAAGGTCCCTGGAAGGCTGGGCTGTGAAACGGAGTAGGTCAGGCCGGTCGGAAGGAGATTGGTGACGGTGCACCCGGCGACGGGGCCGGGGCCGTTGTTCACGATGTTCACGGTGATGGTTACAGGGTCACCGTTGTTGACGCTGGTCGGCGAGATCGACTGGGTAATCGCAAGATCGTAAGGACGGACTCCGAAGTCAACGTCCATGTTGAAAGACCCGCCGGCGTTAGGATTGGTGTTGAACTGCGACGACTCGGGGTCACAGAACGAGCCCGACGTGAGAGCGGCGCAGTTCGTGCCGTCTGAGTTGGTGTAGCTCGACAGTCCCGTCGTCGCCGTTTTGCTGAAGCCCTTTAAGTTGCCCGACGTGAGACCACGCAGCACGACCGAATATCCGGTCTGGTTGCTGCCGAGACCAGGTACCTGAACCACGCTTGGACCAGAGGAGAAGTAGTTGGTGAAGGCGTAATACCCCTGGGCGTCGGTCGAAGCGACCTGGGCCGGGCTGAACGACGAACCGTTGGTGAGGAGCTCAACCAGCACACCGGTCAGCGGTAGCTCGCCCGCTTCCTGGTTTCCGTCGCCATCGGCATCGAGCCACACCCGGTCCCCGATGGTGACGGGTACGCATGCACATGCGACCGCGAACGAACCGGCGTCATAGACGCCAAGGTCAGCCAGGTGGTCGGCGCCCGGAGCGAAGAAATGATTGCGTCGACCGAGGGCCACCGGGACGACTGCGGCCCCGGAGAACGTCAGGCGTACGTTCAGCGTTTCGTCAACCGTCCCGATGGCGTATGAACCGTTGGCGCCCGTGGTGTCGGACCCGATCGGAGTTTCACCTCCGAAGCCGTCGGGGATGTATGCGGTGACGGTGACTCCGGCGATCCCGGCCTCGGCACCGTTCTTCGTCCCGCCGTGGTCGTCGTCGGCGTACACGGTCCCGTGAACACTTGACATCGCCGCGCCGGCAGAACGGTTGGTCAACGCCGCCGCTGCAAGGGGAATTGCCACCAACGCAACTGCGGCCGCCACGGCGCGGAAGCGCCGCTTCTGTGTTGGGTTCGTCTGAGTCGTTGCGGCTCGCATCAAGGTCTCCTGCCGTCTTTTTTGAGTGGTCACTGTCAGGCATCGGTGGGCATGCTGCACAACTTGAGTGCTTTTCAGTCCTGGAGACCTCTTCACTGAAAAAGACTTCACATTCCGCGAACCACGCCCAGCCATAGTGTTTGCTGGTCCTATGCGTTTTTTGGTTCGTCGGTGTGCAACACCGCAAGGGGCAGCGTGCGATCTGTGATGGCCGTGGCGGTTGCGCTGTCGTTGGCGGTATTGGTCGGGTGCACGAGTGGCAATCCGTCCGAAACATCCACCGGTGCCCGTTCGGGCAGCTCCGCGGCGGGCCCTTCGGCGACTGACACGGTCGCACTGAATCGCCCTTCCGTCCCCGATGGCGTTGTCCGCCACGTACCGAAAGATTTTCCTTCGGTTCAATTGGCCGTCGACGGTTCGTCGCCGGGCGACCTGGTGCTGATCGACCCTGGCACCTACGCCGAGGCGGTTGTCGTTCGTGTGAACGACATCACCATACGAGGGGTCGAGCGTAACGCCGTGATCTTCGATGGCAACGACGAGAAGGAAAATGGGATCACCGTCGCGGCCGACGGGGTGAGCGTGGAGAACCTCACCGTTCGCCGCTTTGCGTTCAACGGTCTGCTGTTCACCAAGGCCTACGACGATGACGTCGACGCGAAGCAGCACACCGTGTTGAGGGGGTACCGGGCGTCGTACGTAACCGCGAACAACAACGGGGCCTACGGGATCTACGCGTTTTTCGCCCGTGGCGGCCTGATCGACCACACCTATACAAGCGGCCATCCCGATTCCGGGATCTATGTCGGCCAGTGCAAGCCCTGTGACGCTGTCGTCACTGACAACGTGAGCGAACTGAACGCCATTGGATACTCCGGCACCAACGCCAGTGGCAACCTGTTCATCATCAACTCGGTCTGGCGGAAGAACCGGATCGGCATGACGCCGAACAGTCAGGATCAGGAACGCCTCGCCCCCCAGGGGGATGTGGTGCTGGCGGGCAATCTCGTCGCCGAGAACCAGGACCCCGGTGCCCCGGCGACCCCCAAGGGGGCTGCAGGCTTCGGCATAGCGGTCAACGGCGGGGAGCGGAACCAGGTCGTGAAGAACCGTGTCGTCGGTAACCTTGTGGCCGGCATAGCCCTGACCGACTTCAACAAGTACAAACCGGCGGGCAACGTCGTCACAGGCAACGTGCTGGAACGAAACGGCACCGACCTACTCTTCGCCTCGACGGCTGGTCTACCAGCGCTTGAAGCGGCGGCGAACTGCTTCGCTGGCAACACGTTCGTGACGTCGTCTCCTGATGCCATCGAAACCACGCTTCCCTGCGACAAACGGGCCAGCGGAATGATCACCACCCGACCGATTCAGCTCCATAATCCATCACCGGATGTCGATTACCGAACGATTCCCGTCCCCTCCACCCAACCGACCATGCCCGATGCCGTAACCTCCCGTCGCACACGGGTGTCACGCGCCACGCCCTCGGTCGACCTCTCCGCGATCACTGTTCCCCCCGGCCCGTGAAACGTTCCTCCCGCGTCAAACCCGGCCAGGCGCCCACGATGACTCCCCGTTCGCTCTATCTCCGAAGCCACGGGTTTCTGCGATTGATGGTAACCGTATGCGCGCTTGGCATTGGGCTGGCGGCCTGCGGAAGCGACAAACCGGCCGCGGAATCGGCCCCGCCCAACTCCATCGCCGAAGCGTCCACCACACCCAAGGGGACGTCGCTCACCACGGCGCAGGCCTCGACCCTCGCCAGGATCCTGTTGAAGAATCACGAAGCGGGCGGGGCAGAATTCGACGGCGAGGTGAAGTTCGGGACCGCTGCGACCTTTCAGCTGAAGGGAGTGGTCGACTGGAAGAACGCGGTCGGCCGGATCGAGCTCACGACGAAACGCAGTGACAACGTCGAGGTTCCGGTGCAAACGATCGTATGGGGGGGTTCAAGTGTGTTTCTGTCTGCCCCCGGCCTTACCGAAGCCCTTGCCGCCCGGGGCCATCCCGGTATCGCCTTCCTGCAGCGGCCCGTATCGATCCGGACGAACCCGCTGGATCAGGTCATCACGCTGATCGCATCGTTCTCCTCCGCCCGCGCCGAGAACCCGCTCCTGCTGCGCCAAGGTGACACGTCGTTCGAAGGGGCTGGAACTCTAGGCGGCCGACCGGTTCAGAAACTACGGTTCGGACGGTCGACGTATTCCGTGGCCGACGACGGGATCGCCTATCAGATCGACACGAGATTTGTCAGCATCGACGGACCAATCGTGATCGGCTTCACTGACCACGGCCCGAAGACCGTGGAGCAGGTAAACCCGACCGCCGTACTTCCGCTCGCCCAGTATGTGGACGTCTACAACTCGTTGGTCGGCTCCGGACCGGCCCCGACGACCGCAGCGGCTTCCTAAGCGTTTGGCCCATCGGAGCTGTCGGCGTGCTCGCGGCCATCGCGGGGTGATTCCGGGTCGGGCACTCGGACGTCCCTCCACTGGCCCTCGGCCAGATCACCAAGTTCCCACGGTCCGAAACTGAGGCGGTGGAGGGTGTCCACACGCACACCGCAGGCTTGGAACATCCGGCGGAGTTGTCGGTTGCGGCCTTCGGTGAGGGTGACCAGGGCCCGGCGAGGACCGAGGAGTCTGACCGGCGCGGGGCGGCACGGGACCGGGTCGTCGTTCAACAGAAGTTCTCCGCTGGCGAACCTGGAGATCAGCTCATCGCTTATTGCGGAATCGACCGTCACTTCGTAGAGCTTTTCGACGTGTCGCTTCGGCGATGTCAGCCGATGCACGAGTTGGTAGTCGTCGGTGATCACAATGAGCCCACTCGAGTCCTTGTCGAGGCGTCCTGCGGTCACGACCTTCGGGTTACGCAGCAACCAACGCTGCGGAACGAGGTCGAAGACGAGTGATCCCTCGCGCTCGTCGTGGGAACACACCAGACCGACCGGCTTGTGAGCGACGACGAGAATGCCGTTCGGGTGGTCGAGAGGTTCCTGATCGAGCGTGACAGTTTCGGAGTGAGCGGTTTGGTCCGGCCGGTCGACCACCACGCCGTTGATCCGAACCCGGTGGCGGGCGATCAGTGTCTTGGCATCTGCCCGTGACGCGTAACCGAGGTTGGCCAGAATTCGGTCAATGCGAAGCGGGCGGGCCATGGCCAGGAAAAGTGTAGGGGCGGAGACTCGTAAGAATTGCCCAAGGATTACTCAAGATGGCGACGCACGGTGGTGAAGCGTGTGATTCGGGACAATTCATCATGCTATGACTGTTGTCACATTCGGTTTCGGACAATCCTCCGCCCCTGTCCGGATCGCCCAGTGGTCATGTCCGTCGAGGAGGCAATGTGAGTTTCATCTTGTTGCGTGAGTTCGGAATTCGAATTCACGCTCGCATCGGCCGGTCCCGGTCAGCGGAGTCCGGCGCGTCAACCTGGCAGGCGGTGCTGCTCGTTTTGACGGTCATTCTGCTCGGAACCTGACCCGACGCGTTCACGACGGGATCTCCCGCCCGGTGGACTGCGTCAGCGGGTTGTCGAGATTCGTTGCGAAAGCTTCGACGCGAAGATGTCCGAAGCTTCGGAGACCATGTCGCGCAACACGTCACCGGCGGGACGGATCTCCCTGATGAGACCGGCGATCTGGCCGCCCGCATTCATTCCGTTTTCCTCCAGGCCGGCCGCCTGGGATCCTCGCACGAGTGGATTGATGAGCATGCTCTGCAGTCCCATCGGAAGTGCTTTGATCCCCGATTCCTCCCAGGCCTCGACGAGTGGGTTGGTGATGTTGCGCATCGTCTTGCCCGAGTACAGCTTGGTGATTTTGGTGCTTTCCTCGTTGGCCGCTACGAAACGCTGTTTACGCAGGTCGTCGAGTTGGGCCTCGTTGGTGCCGATAAATATGGTCCCGCACCACACACCGTCACAGCCCATCGCGAGGGCGGCTGCCAGGCCGCGTCCGTCACCGATGCCGCCCGCCGCGATGACCAGCGTCGAACCGGCCACGTCGAGGACTTGGGGGAGCAGGGCCATCGTGCCGATTCGGCCGGTATGACCCCCTGCTTCGGTGCCTTGAGCGACAACCGCGTCGACCCCTGCGGCGAGAACCTTCTGAGCCCCCTTCACGTTGCCGACCAACGAAATGACCTTCGTTCCGGCATCACGGAGCTGCCGCATGAACGGCCCCGGATCGCCCAGTCCGGTGGCGAGAACGGGCACGCCCATCCCAACGATGACGTCGATCTGCGATTGTGGATCAAACAGTGCACTCGCCATGGTCTGGCCGTCATTCGAACGGGACCCGGGCTTGGATTCGGGCAAACCGAGCTTCTGCCGTAACGCTTCCACCTCGGCGATGTGTCCAGTCGGGATCATCGACCGCAGTTGCTCGCTGGTCGGGATGTGGTCGGATGCGCCTTTGGTCGGTCCAAGCACCGGGAGCAAAATGTCGACGCCGAACGGCCTGTCGGTGAGCTGTTTGATCTTCTGGATCTCGCGTTCCATCTCCTCGGGCCCGAATCCGGTTCCGCCGAGAACGCCGAGACCGCCGGCATTGGAGATCGCGGCGACCAGTTCCGGCCCGGCCACGCCCTTGTTCGATCCGCCGATCGTGGGCCCCATGCCCGCCAGCAATACGGGATACTCGATACCGAGCAGGTCACAGAGGCGGGTACGGAGAACGGGTCGTTCGGTGGAGGCCATGCCGTTCAGTGTGCCAGCCTGGCCTGAGGTAAAGCGAGTTGGGAAACCGGCCTGGGATTGGGTGTGGTGGCTTAGGCCCAGACGAAGTACTCCCACCCATTCGCGGTGATGAATGGGGATGCGCTCAGTCGACTGGCGCGTTCCAACATTCGAGGACACGGCGGCCGTGATGCCAACTCAAAATCGAGATCGTTGTCGGATCGAGTTTGAACAGCCGACCGAGGCGACCGTCAAGGCCGAGCCAACGTGCCGCCAGTATGTCGAGTACGTGTCCGTGTGCGAATGCGAGCACGTCGCCGTCGATGCGGGCGACCCGGTCGATCACCCGATCGACGCGGGCTGAAACTTCCTCGTTCGTTTCACCACCCATTGGATCATCCGTCCAGAGGTTCCAGTCAGGCCGGTCGGCCGTTATCTCAGCGGTCGTGCGCCCTTCGTCGTTGCCGTAGTTCCACTCGGCAAGATCTGGTTCGACCACTGCACGATCATCAAATCCGGCGAGATCGGCAGTGTGGCGGGCCCGCAAGCGAGGCGATACCAACACCTCGGCAAAGCTCTGCGCGCCTAACTTCCGGCGGAGGGCGGTCGCACCCTCGATACCGACGCCGGTGATGTCCATGTCCGTGAAACTCGTGTGTCGACCTGCGTTCGACCATTCGGTCTGACCATGACGAATGACAGTGAGTCGGTTCTGCCTCACGGGGTGACGATGGGTTCTATCCAACTACCTTCGCCGACGAGACGGTCGGCTTCGGCCGGGCCCCACGACCCGCGCTCGTACGTGAATACGGGTCCGGGATCATCGATGGCCGGTTGCACGACGCGCCAGGTTTCCTCGACCTCGTCCTGTCTCGCGAAACGACGAAGCTCACCTTCGATAGCGTCGTCGAGCAGTCGCTCGTAGGCCTCGCGTCGTTCTCCCAGCGCCGCGGCGAAGTCGCAGCTGAGATCGACGTCTTCGGAGTCCAGACGGGGGCCGGGAGTCTTGGCCTGAACGGTGAACGTGACACCATCATTCTTGCCGAGTCGGAAACGGATCAGGTTGGGTTTGGGTTCGTCGCCACCCGCCTCGTCGAAGAGCATGCGCGGCGGCCGCTTGAGGGTGACCACCGCTTCAGTTGCCGACTCTTTTAGACCTTTGCCGACCCTTACGTACCAGGGCACACCGGCCCATCGCCACGAGTCGATGAACAGCCGCGCGGCTACGAACGTTTCCACGGTCGACTCGGGCGCAACACCCGACTCGAGCTTGTACCCGGCGTACTGGCCGCGCACGAGATGGTCGCAGCAGAGCTCTTGCATCGCCGAGAACACCTTGGCTTTTTCGTCGTGGAGGTGGCGGGCCGACGGGCCGACGGGAGGTTCCATGGCGAGCAGAGCGACAACCTGGAGAAGGTGGTTCTGCATGACGTCTCGCAGGGCCCCGACACCATCGTAGAAGCTGCCGCGACCTTCGACACCGATCGTTTCCGCCATGGTGATCTCGACGCGCTCGACGTAGTTGCGATTCCAGATCGGTTCCAGCAGGGAGTTCGAGAAGCGAAAGACGAGAAGGTCTTCGACGGATTCCTTGCCGAGGTAGTGGTCGATGCGGAATATCTTCTGCTCGGGAAACGCGTCGTGAAGGATCCGGTTCAGTTCTTGGGCGGACGCCAGATCTCGGCCGAACGGTTTCTCCACGACGACACGGCCCCGGAGGTTGAGGCCAAGTGCGGCGAGCGACGTTATGACCAGTTCAAAGGCGCTCGGGGGGATCGCGAGGTAGAAGACGGCGTTCTTTGATCCCAACTTGTCGAGGGTGTCCTTCAGCGAACGGAAGGTGTCGAGACTCGAATAATCGCCGGTGACGAGATCCAGACCCTTGGTGGCCTGCGCCACGATAATCGGATCGGCGTCGGGGACATTGGACATCATCGAGTCGGATGCGTGCTGGCAGAACGCTTCGTCGGTCCAGGTGTCCCGCGCGACGCCTATGACCGGCACCCCGAGGTGGCCGTGGCGGGCCATGTTGTAGAGGGCAGGAAACAGTTTGCGCTTGGCCAGGTCGCCCGTCGCCCCGAAGAGCACGAGCGCGTCGGCCCGATTCGGGCTTAGGGGAACGCTCACTTACCGTCCTCGCCTTTCCGCTTCTCGGCGTGCCCGCCGCCGTCTTTCTTTTCGGCGTGCCCGCCGAACTGTTTGCGCATGGCGGACAGCACCTTGTTGGCTGTGAGATCGTTGCCCCGACTGGAGAAACGGCTGAACAACGATGCCGAAATCACCGGGATCGGCACGCCTTCGTCGATGGCAGCGAGGGCGGTCCAGCGTCCTTCGCCGGAATCCGATACCCGACCTTCGAACTCCGACAGGTGCGGGTCAGAGTGGAACGCCGCGGCCGTGAGGTCGAGCAGCCACGACGACACGACGCTACCCCGACGCCACAACTCGGTGACGGACTCAAGATCGAAGTCGTACTGGTAATACTGCGGGTCGCGAAGCGGTGTCGTCTCGGCGTCGTGCGTCTGGTCGGCCTTACCAATCCCAGCGGTCGCGAGAATGTTGAGACCTTCGGCGTAGGCGGCCATAAGGCCGTATTCGATTCCGTTGTGGACCATCTTCACGAAGTGCCCGGCGCCGCTCGGTCCGCAGTGCAGCCAGCCCTTTTCGGCCGGGACGATTTCGCCGCTGCGACCGGGTGTTCGCTCCGCAGTGTCAGCACCGGGAGCGAGGAGGTCGAGTAACGGGGCCATGCGATTGACCGCCTCGGTGTCACCGCCGACCATCATGCAGTACCCGCGTTCAAGGCCGAAAACGCCTCCCGACGTACCGATGTCGAGGTAGTGGATACCGTTCTGAGCCAGCGGCGCGGCGCGGTCGACGTCGTCGCGGTAGTAGCTGTTTCCGCCATCGATGATCGTGTCTCCAGGGCTGAGCAGGGGAGCGAGTTTTCCGATGGTCGACTCCACAAAGGCGGCCGGGACCATGATCCAAACGTTACGCGGGGCGGCAAGCGCAGCCACAAAGTCTTCGAGCGTCTTGGTTCCGGTGGCCCCCTCCCCAGCCAGACCGTCGACTGCGGCCGCGCTGACGTCGTAGACCACACACGTCACCCCGGAACGCATCAAACGACGGACCATATTGGCGCCCATCCGGCCGAGGCCGATCATTCCCAGAGCTGGAGCGGAACTTGCTGACGACACGGATGGCCTCCTCAACGGGTGCGACTCCGGACCGGGCCGCAACGGATCTGCAGCGTTCACATTGGCACAACCCGGAACCCTCGCGAACCACCCCTGTGAACTCATCTGGATCCGATTTCGCGGCTTGCCTACGTGAAGGCGGTACCTAGCCACCCAACGACCATCGGTGGGACGTTCACCGGCGTTTGGACCGGTTCGGCTGCTGTCGCATTCTCCCGCCCGGCAGGGCCCCGTTCGACGGCAAACGGCGACCGGTCCCGACAGGTCCGCGGGCAAAGCGGAAGACCGGCCGGTGCAACCCTTTTCGGCGATGGCGTGGCGAGACTCGAGTCGAGTGTGCATTTCCTTGAGGTTCCTTGTGGCCACGACACCACCGCAGCTCAAGTCGTGAGCGCCTTTGGTCTGTTGCTACCATCGTGAAGTGCAAAGACGTCTGGCGGCGGTCATTCTCGGCATAGCGATCTCAGCGGTCACGGCCAATGTCGAGACGGCGGCGGCCATCTCGGACACATCGTGTCGCGGTGACATAGCGCTGGTGCGCGTTCGCGGGTCCGGTGATGTGCGGGGCACGGATCAATCCCTTAATCGCACAGGCAACGAAGGAAACACCGGATCACAGCTCACGCTCGATGCGGCCTCCCTGGTCTTTCGGGAGCGTGCCGCTCAGGCCGGCAAGACTGTCAACGAGTACGACCTGGCGTACCCGGCTCTCAGCACGCGTGCTATCGGCTCCGACTTGAAGCACCTGCAGATCTGGGACTCGACCTATCTAGACAGCGCGAGGCAGGGTCGGGAGAACCTGGCGACACTTTTGCCGATCCTGACTTCCTGTGGTACGCGTCCGATCGCGCTGATGGGCTATTCGCAAGGCGCATGGATAGTCGGCGACGTACTTGTAGCTCTCGACCCCAACACGCTGCGGCACGTCTCCGCGGTAGCGGTTTTCGGTGATCCGGCCTTCGATCCCACGGATCCCGCTGCGAGTGGCTCGTTTGATCCGACTCGGCACGGGATAGCAGGCAAGCGGAGAATTGGGGACGTACTTCTGGACGGAAGGGGTCGAAGCTTCTGCTACTACGACGATGTCGTGTGCCAAGGTCTGAACGCCAGTACGAAGGGTGCGCTTGCCTTCGGCCGGAAGACGCTCGCCACATCGGTCGTCAAGCAACAGGCCGAAGCGCACGCTCGCGGTTACGCATGCGACGGCATCTCCTCTGACAGCGTCTGTCGAATACATTTGGAGTCACGGAAAGCATCACTCGCGCGCAAAGGCGGGACGTTCCTCGCAGACCAGCTGGGGCTTCACCAGGCCGCCACAGTCGCGAAGCCGGACTGAGCGGAATCGTCACGTATTCCAGCGATCTTCGGGAGCACCCAACGCCTCATAGCGACGGCTCCTTCAACGACGTTGGGGTTCCCTGATTGGACGTCTGATTGGACGGATCATCTACCGTGCAGGGCGCCTATGCCGGACCAAGTGGGCCCGGGGATGGTGTGTACGCCGTCAATCGTGACGGTTCCGGCCGTAGGTTGCTCGTCGTGCGGAAATAGGGACCCCTGACGCGGCCTGTCCGAAGCCGCACTACCTGCGGGCATCAGGGAACACCGTGCATTTGGCGTAGGCGATTACCGTCGGGGCTTGAGCGCGATCGGTCGCGAGGAGTGCGCATGTGACGGGCGTCCGTTTTCCAGCATCTTCGGATCGAGTTAATTTACCGTCGAACGCTGGGTTCGCGTCGTTGACAGCCAGGTTCGAAAGAGCAGTCCGTGCTCTTTCGGCTGTGCAACTGACTCAAGCTCTTTCGAACCCGCAATTCGAGACCCGTCGGCTCGTCGACCCATCATCGGAAGTCTGATCAGCTGCGGTAGTCGAGCACCTTTCAGAGGAGGCCCTGCTCGTAACCCCAGGCGAATAGTCCTTGCCCGTCGACAGGGCAAGCGCATTTCGGTCGAAGCGAGGTCGTCGACCAGGTCCTCAGCGGCCAGACGGTCAAGTACCCCAGCCTTGTAGGCGTGAATCACGAGAGCGAGAGTCCGCCGAACCGGAATTCCCTCGAGTTGAGCGATCTCGACTGCGGCGGAATCGTCGATAATCGCCGTGCCGCCGAAGTGTTTGACATACGCGAGGACTGCGGCCTCGCCGAGATGTTGCGATGGACCGCCGCCAAGCTGATGCTTATATGTGACTGCCGAGATGGTCTCCGGGAAGTCGAGTTCGAAGATCCGTAACCAGGAACGCGATGTGATTGACCGGAGTGCCGGATAACGCTCGATACCGCGTTCTATCTCGACAGCGACTTCGTTCGGAACAATGCAATCGCGACCAGCGACAATTTGTTCGAGAATGCCGAGACGACCCGCCCGAGCGAAATGCGTGTTGCAGGACGTGTCGAACACCAGCTGACCTTTCACGACAGCGGATCGAAGGCTCCGCGGAACGTTTCGAGCGTTTCCGGTGACCGAGTCGGTAGTTCGTCAGCACTCAAAGCCCCACGGAGTAGTTCAATGGTCCGTTCCGCTGTGATCCGTTCGTCGATGTAGGCGGCGAGCACCTCGCGGGTGTACTCGACGGGTACCGACGGTGCTTCGAGTTCGGGCGTCCACGTTTCGCCGAGCGCGAGGTAATCACCGACGGTCGGCTCGATTTGCTTGAGTGATTCAAGTTCAGGACGCTTGATGAAGCCGAGGTTGGATAGCTGGTTGCACGACGCTGTCCAGCTAGTTCGAAACCGGGCAGCGAGCGTCAAGGCAGCTCGGCGGGAGCTATCGGGCGCGTTTTCGTTCCAGATTCGCGTCGCCGCGGTCCGCGGCATCAGCAGATACGCGACGAACGAATCAATGTACTTCTCGACATCTCCGGATGGATGATCTGCAGCGTAAGCATCACCGATGATGAAGTGTCCGACTTCGTGAGCGAGTGTCCACCGTCGCCGTCCAGGATCTTGTCGCCCATCGATGACTGCAACCCCGACCCGCAGGTTCTTGGTTGGACCGGTGAGTTCAACGCAGGCGCCTTCCGAAGGTCCGGTGAGTTCGACCGAGAACGAGTACACGCCAAGGCGCTCTGCGATCTCGGCCAGCCCGATGATCGGCCCATCGTCGAGTTCGAGATCGCTGCGTACCTGGTCAGCTAGGCGTTCCGCGTCAGGGTGTGATCGTGGAACCCGCTTGGGCCGCGACCGAACCCAGTTAAGGATTTTCCGGTCGAGAAGGAACTGCACATCGCGGGCAGCGCGGTCCACCGCTCGGTCAAGTGCCAGGGTCGTGCCGTGCGCCCCCGGGTTGGACCTCCGACTCACCACCGCTAGTGGTGGATTCGTGACGAACCAATCGATCGGACGGTCTAGGACGCTCGCGATCAAGGCGAGTTCTGTGGCACTGATCTTGCGTTCGCCCGACTCGATTCGGACGAGAGAGGTTCGATCTATGTCGATCTGAGCAGCGAGGGAACCCTGGGTAAGGCCGGTTTCTTCTCGCGCCAGTCCTATCCGAGCGCCTAACTCAGCCGCGTTGAGAACTGTCTCGTCCATAGTGTGAGAATATCTCACACTATGCACCTGGCGGATGTGTCGTAAGCGCGAACGACGAAAATGTTGGAGCAGCCCGCTCAACTTGATCGCGCAAGCGCAGCGCCAACTGAACCCCCGACCCGAATGCGGTAGTGCTCGTGTCCTTGTCCTACGCCGTTGACAGCCAGGTTCGAAAGAGTCGTCCGTGCTCTTTCGGCTGTGCCCTCGGCAGGAATCGAACCTGCGCCTTCGCCTCCGGAGGGCGACGCTCTATCCCCTGAGCTACGAGGGCGGGAAGTCCACGATGCTAGCGTCATCCTTGCACCCGTTCGGAAACGTCTTGTCACCGACCAGGGTTGACACCGACCTGAAGAAATCGATGCTCTCTTCAGGAATCGGAACGGAGTTCCCTCGGCCGTCCCGTAACATCTGGAGTTCCATGTCGCTCGCCATCCGGACTTCGCTCGCTTCGGCTGTTCAGGCTGCGTTCATCGCAATCGGCCTCGATGCCCCGCAAACCGTGAATCTCGAGCGCCCGGCCCGCCGCGAACACGGCGATTGGTCAACCAACGCGGCGCTCGCTTCGGCCAAGGCGGCCGGACGCAACCCCCGTGATCTGGCCAGCGCATTGAAGCAGTCCTTGGACGCGTTGCAACCGAAGCATGTGACTGCGATCGAATTGGCCGGCCCCGGCTTCCTCAACTTCCGACTCGCCGACAGTTGGCTGCACGAAGTGATCGACACCGTACTCGACGAAGGCGAGGCAAACTATGCGCGCCTATCGGTACCGGGGGCGCGGAGCATCGTGGTCGAGTACGTCAGCGCCAACCCCACGGGGCCGCTCCACGCCGGCCATGCGCGATGGGCCGCCTATGGAGACGCACTCAGCCGGGTTCTGACCCGGACCGGCCATGCCGTGCACCGCGAGTTCTACATCAACGACCGTGGCGGGCAGATGGAGAAGTTCGGCGCATCGCTGGCCGCCCGACGCGACGACTCGCCGATGCCGGCCGACGGCTACGTCGGCCAGTACATCATCGACTGGGCATCGGAAATGCCGACCGACGCCGACGCGGTGGAGTGGGGTCGGGCCAAGGCGCTCGACTACCAGCGTTCGACGTTGAAGCGGATGAACGTCGAGTTCGACTCGTGGACGAGCGAACGGGCCATCGCCGAAAGTGGAGCCGTCGAAGCGACGCTCGAAGAACTGAAAACGCGCGGCCACGTGTACGAAGCCCCGAAGGCCGAGAACGAAGACTCCGAGCGGCCCGAAGACGACGCGGATACGCCCAACACGGCTGATGGGGGCAACGCCACGTGGCTTCGCACCACGACGTTCGGCGACGACCGCGACCGGGTTGTCGTGAAGGCCGACGGTACGTACACATACTTCATGCCCGACATCGCCTACCACCGTGACAAGTTCAACCGGGGCGATCTGCTGATCGACATTCTCGGCGCTGACCATCACGGATACGTTCGCCGGATGAAGGCCGCGATCGAGGCGCTCGGCCACGCCAAGGACGATCTGGAAATCCTCATCGGCCAGAACTGCGTGCTCGTGCGCGACGGCGAACCGGTGCGCCTGTCGAAGCGGACCGGCGATATCGTCGAACTGGCCGAGATCATCGATGAGGTCGGGTCCGACGCGGCAAAACTCACATTCCTCCTGCAATCAATCGACACGCGTCAGACCGTCGATCTCGGGTTGCTTGTGTCGCAGTCGATGGACAACCCGGTCCACTACGTCCACTACGCGCATGCCCGTGTGCACGGCATCGGTCGGCAGGCGGTCGAACGCGGCATTGTCCGGGCCGGGCGGGCTGATACCGATCTGGGTGCACTAGCTCACGGGCGGGAACTCGAACTCGCCCGGATTCTGGGCGATCTCCCCGACGCCTTGAACCTCGCATCGTTCGACCGGGCACCACACAAGATCACGACCTGGGTTCGGGAGCTTGCGGCCGCGTTCCAAGGCTTCTACCACGACTGTCCAATACTGCGAGACGACGTGGATTTGTCGGTTCGCAACGCCCGGTTGTGGCTCGTTGAAGCAGTCCGGATCGGACTCGCCATCGGGCTCGGGCTCCTCGGAGTAAGCGCTCCGACGCAAATGGACCGGCTCGACGACGACGCGACGCCCGCCACGTAGCCTGTCCCGCAGCTCCCCGACCGACACCCGCCGACGCGCCTTGCCGCACCACCACCGGAAAGACAACACGAACATGGCCGCCCCCATCAGCCCGAAACTGCTACCGATCACGACCACGATTCGCGAAGACGGTCGAACGTTCCTCGGCGGACTTGACCTCGTCGGCCTCGCTGAGGAATACGGCACGCCGCTGCACGTTTATGACGAGCAGCACCTGCGGCAACGTTGCCGAGATGCCGTCTGGGCTTTCGGGTCCGGCGTTTTGTATGCGAGCAAAGCATTTCTCTGCCTGGCCATGGCCAGGTTGGTGCACGAAGAGGGGATGCATCTCGACGTTGCGTCGGCCGGAGAAGCCTTCGTGGCCTTGCGGGCCGGTGTCCCGGCAGGCAGCCTGGTGTTCCACGGAAACAACAAGTCGACGGCCGAGTTGACCTACGCGCTGGAACGTGGCATCAGCCGCATCGTCATAGACAGCTTCGATGAATTGGAGCGGTTGCAGCGTCTGGCCGGCTTCGGTCATCCGAAGCCCAAGGTGCTGTTGCGTCTGACCCCGGGAGTAGAGGCCCACACGCACGAATTCATCGCCACGGGCCACGAAGACGTCAAGTTTGGGTTCTCGATCGCGAGCGGCGCTGCGCTGGAGGCCGTTGCGAAGTGCCGAGGTGCAAACAGCGGCGTGGAGTTAGTCGGTCTGCATGCGCACGTCGGGAGCCAGGTCATGGCAGTCGAGTCGTTCACGAAGATCGTGGAGAAACTGGCTGCGTTCTCCATTCCACTCGGCCTGCCCGAGTTGGTAATCGGTGGTGGCCTGGGCGTGGCCTACACCGAAGAGGAAAGCGCGCCGACGATCGCCGAGTGGGGCTCCGCCGTCCGCAACGCGGTCACCTCAGCCGGAATCTCAGCCGAGGTAAAAGTCACCGCCGAACCGGGCCGGGCGATCGTGGCCACAGCGGGGCTCACTCTGTACCGTGTCGGCACGATAAAGGATCTCCCCGATATCCGCACCTATCTTTCGGTCGATGGCGGCATGAGCGACAACCCGCGACCGATCATGTACGACGCGAAGTACGAAGCGTTTCTTCCCCGGGCCGCCAATGCCGAACGAACCCGCCCGGTGCGCGTCATGGGAAAGCACTGCGAGACGGGTGACTTCCTCATCAAGGAAGCGTGGTTACCGGAAGACGTGAAGGTCGGCGACATCCTCGCCATCCCCGTCACGGGCGCCTATCACCACTCGCTTTCGTCGAACTACAACAAGCTCACGAAGGCCGCAGTCGTTTTCGTCAACGAAGGAACCTCGCGTGTGGTGATCCGACGCGAAACCTACGAAGACCTTCTCCGTCTCGATGTCGGTTGAGTCGTTCGATGTCGGTTGACTCTTCGAAAGACCAACGAACGTCGGGCACCGTCGCCGACGACCAGGGAAGCCTTCCGCTCCGCCTCGTTGCGTTGACGTACTCATTCGTCTGTGGGCTCGGCTTCTGGGCGATCTATTTCTTCTTCGATCGGACCCGCCGTGGTCAGGTCTTCGACCTAGCTGCTGTGGTGGGTCCTTACAACGGATCCGTACCGTTCTTCGAGATCGAACGCTTCCCGTACACGTGGTCGGCGCGACTCGGACACTTCGCCAGTTCCTGGTGGTTGCTCATCCTGGTGGGAATGCTCGTTTTCCTGGGCGCGTGGCGAAAGCGTCTGCGACTCACGGTCGCACTCCTGGCGGCCGGGTGCCTCGGCATGGTGTTGGCGACGGCGCTGAAAGCGCGCCTCCCATTGAGGTCGATGCGCTCCGGCGACGGAGTCACCTGGTTCGTCAAAAATTCACTACCCAGTGGCCGCACCACGGCGGCCATGGCCATCGGGTTGGCCGGTATTGCACTGGCCCGTAGACGGGCCCACGTCTTCGCACTTTCCGGAGTGGTCTCGGCGACAGCCGTCGGTATGGCTGCCGTCGTGGCCCGCTGGCATAACCCGGGCGACATCATCGCGGCGTACTTCTTGGTGGGCTGCCTCTATTTCGGTGCTCTTGCGATCACCTCGGGTGACGGTGCGGCCTTCACCTTGTCGGTACTCGACCGGCGAGTCGCCGCGGCTTCGCTGATCATCGCCGGCCTGGCTGTCGTCATCGGAGGGCTCGTGATCATGCGCATCGACCCGGCCGGACTCCTCGTGACGATGCACGACGGTCGCCCGCTCTACCGGCGGATGCCGGTGGTACCGAGGACCATCGCGCTCACGTGGATGTTCCTCGTGTTCGCGTGCTGTCAGTTGGTCACCTCGGCGTTCTTCATCGTTTCGGGTGACCGGACCCAAAACCGCCGGGGGACCCCCGGCCGGCCGCTACCGTTGAGGGCGTGAATTCTGGACCTGTTCGGATTGGCGTCCTCGGATGCGGCAATGTCGGTGCGGCTTTGGTGAGGCTGATCATGGAACGCCGTGAAGCCATCCTGGCCCGAACGGGCATCGACCTGCTGGTGACGCAGATTGCGGTGCGCGACATCACCAAGGTCCGCCCCGGCATCGACCCCACCCTGTTCCGCTCCGATCCGTCGGGGGTTGTCGCGTCGCCCGATGTCGACATCGTGGTCGAGTTGATCGGTGGAATCCAACCGGCCAAGTCGCTGATCCTTGAGGCTATCAAACTCGGAAAGCCCACCATCACCGGCAACAAGGAACTGCTGGCGAACGAGGGGGCCGACATGTTCAGCGCCGCTGACTCCGCTGGCGTCGATCTGCTGTTCGAAGCCGCCGTGGCAGGTGGCATTCCGTTGATCCGTCCGTTGCGGGAGAGCCTGGTCGGCGAAGACGTCACCCGGGTCATGGGCATCGTCAACGGCACAACCAATTACATCCTCACGAAAATGACCGAGGAAGGTACGTCCTACATCGATGCGCTGGAGGAGGCTCAGGCGCTCGGTTACGCCGAAGCCGATCCAACGGCCGACGTCGAAGGCTTCGATGCTGCGGCAAAGGCTGCGATCATCGCCAGCATGGCCTTCGGGCGTCGGGTGGTCGCAGGCGACGTGCACCGCGAGGGCATCAGCACAATCACGGCGGCCGACATCGCCTTCGCGAAGAAGCTCGGTTACGTGATCAAACTCCTCGCCGTGGCCGAGGAAGTGGGCGGCGAATCGAGACAGCTCAGTGTCCGCGTGCACCCCGTGATGCTGCCCGGGTCTCACCCGCTGGCCAGTGTGCGCGACGCCTTCAACGCCGTGTTCATTGAAGGGCGTGCGGTGGGACAGCTCATGTTCTACGGCCGTGGGGCGGGTGGTCAGCCAACCGCGAGCGCCGTCCTTGGCGACATCATCGACGCGGCGGTGAATCTCCGGAAAGAGACGCATGGCAGCATCGGAACGTTTTCACCGGTGGTTTTGGCCTCGATCGACGACCTCAGCTCGGAGTATCACCTGAATATC
Organism: Acidimicrobiia bacterium; assembly: GCA_031383405.1. Taxonomy (GTDB): domain Bacteria; phylum Actinomycetota; class Acidimicrobiia; order Acidimicrobiales; family JANYDT01; genus JANMZO01. The sequence goes on from JANMZO010000412.1 coordinate 18,452, forward strand.
GAGGTCAACGACCAGCCCGGTGTGCTTGCGGCCGTGGCTAACGTGTTCGGTACCCACAACGTTTCGATCAGGTCAATGGAGCAGGAAGGGCTCGGTGCTGCTGCCCGCATCGTGTTCATCACCCACATCGCGATGGAACGTGACATACAAGCCTGTCTCGGTGCCCTTCGCAATCTGCCTTCGGTGGCCCGAATCGGGACCGTTCTCCGTGTGATTGGTCCGTCCTGATGCGTTATGTGAGCACCCGCGGCGGCGTCGATCCGCTCCCGTTCAAAGACATCCTTCTCGAGGGTCTGGCCCCCGATGGCGGACTGTTTGTTCCCCAGGAGGTGCCGAAGCTTTCGGCCACGGAGCTGCACGCCATGCGGTCCATGTCATATGCAGAACTGGCTCTTGCGGTGATCGGGCGATTTATCGACGATATTCCGGTGGCCGATCTGACCGAAATCATCAACCGTACGTACACCTATGAAGCGTTCGGATCCGATGACATCACGCCTGTGGAACCGCTGTTCGACAATCTCCACCTCCTCTGCACTAGCAATGGTCCGAGCCTTGCGTTCAAAGACATTGCGATGCAACTACTCGGCAACCTTTTTGAGTATGTGCTCGCCGAACGGGGCCAGCAGCTCAACATTCTGGGTGCCACCAGCGGCGACACCGGAGGGGCGGCCGAATACGCCATGCGCTCGAAAGCGGGCATCCGGGTGTTCATGCTGTCGCCACTCGGCCGCACCTCGGTCTTTCAGGCCGCGCAGATGTATTCGATCGCCGACGAGAACATCTTCAACATCGCCATCCGTGGAGTCTTCGACGACTGCCAAGACATAGTGAAGGCGGTGGGTGAAGACGCAGCATTCAAAGCCCGCTACTCCATCGGCACGGTGAATTCGATCAACTGGGCCCGCGTCGTCGCCCAGTCCGTCTATTACTTCAAGGGCTACTTCGCCGTCACCACGTCCAACGACCAGACCGTCAACTTCGCGGTGCCGAGCGGTAACTTCGGCAACATCTACGCCGGCATGATCGCCCGCTCGATGGGTCTGCCGATCGAACGGCTCATTCTTGCCACCAACGAAAACGACGTGCTCGACGAGTTCTTCCGCACCGGCGTGTACCGCGTGCGGCCCTCAGCCGCGGTGCACCCCACGAGTAGTCCGAGCATGGACATCTCCAAGGCTTCGAACTTCGAACGCTACGTATACAACCTTACCGGAAACGACGGATCGCGAACCCGGGAACTCTACGCGCAGGTGGGAGCGAGCATGTTCTTCGACCTGAACGGCACCGACCTACGTTCACAGATGAGCGACCATGCGGTTGTGTCGGGTTCTTCATCGCACGAGGACCGACTTGCGACGATCCGCTATGTCCACCGGGCCACCGGACGGGTCATCGATCCGCATACCGCCGACGGCGTGAAGGTGGCGCGCGAGCAGACTGCGGCGAAGGCGGCCCGGGCCGACATTCCCACGCTCTGCATGGAGACGGCGTTGCCGGCGAAGTTCGGTGAAACGATCATTGAGGCCCTCGGCCGGATTCCCTCCCGTCCGGCCTCGGCGATCGGGCTTGAGGACCTTCCCCAACGGGTGACGGTCATCGACAATGACGCTGAACAGGTGAGGACCTTTCTCGCGAACGTGGTCTCGGCCGGCTGCGATTGAGTTCCCGCCTGCGCAACAGGTGGCACACCCATTCGGCCACACCCACACACGCCTGTCACGCCCACACAGGCCCGTCACGCCTGTCGGTGCATCGGGAACCGCAGTGCCGGGGCGCCGTGACCCGTGGCGTACATGTGTTTTGTAACGCGGGAAGTTGCAGCGGGGCAAGGAATGGGCGTATATTTGTTTTCGCTCGGCGGCAAGTTACCGCGAGCATCCCTCGGCCCTGGGTGTTGAGAACACGGTCCCGGTGCACGACTACGGAGTTTCCGTACGGTGTGCTGATCCCGTCTCGGTCAGTTTGTGCGACCGGTTCCCGCGCTCCGTGCCTGTCTTGGTAGTTAACTAGCGTGTCGCCAGTGCGCAGGGCCCGGTCTGAACGACCGGGCACGAACCGCTGATTACCCGATGGTCACTCCAACACGGTACAGCCAGTGTTTCGGCACTGGGCGTTGATGACGACTTCATCAGACCGGGATCCACCCTGTTCTTGACAACCGTCAAGAACCAATGCAGGCAAATGGCTTGCGGAGGCACTACCTATGGCAGAAACCCTGGAGCGATCGGTTCTTGAGCGCAAAGAACGCGCAGAACTCGCTACGATCGCTGCGGCGATTGGCGCAACCGCCGGCCCTCGGGCCAAGAAAGAGACGTTGATCGACGCCATTCTCACTTCGGCCGGTGTTGGCGGATCATCAGGCGGAGGCGGGGGTGGTGATGCGGCGGGGGATGCTCCGAAGCGGGCACGTGTCCGGAAGCCGAAGGCAGCTGTCGCGGCCGACACTTCGGAATCCAATGCCATCGTTCCTGAGGCGCAGCACCCGGCGCCCGGTTCCAACAACGGCAACGGTGTCATCGGCGGAGGATCATCAGACACCGAGGTGTACAGCGCCCCCGGACGGTCGGCCAGCGTTCCGAGCGACAGTGGCAACGGAGCCCCTGATCTGCCGTCTCGACGCCCGGGCCGTATTGTTTCCCGCCCGGCCAGTCAGCAGGCGATGTTCGATCCCTTCGCTGAAGCGGTGAAGGCCCCGTCGTTTGACCCGTCGGAGGAGCCGAGGGCGTTCGGGGCCCGCCCGCCGCGTTCGGAAAACGGGGACGCCCCGATCACGACAGTTCCGACCCCGACGGGTCTAGCCGAAGGCGAAGACGGCTTCGTCGGTCGCGAAGGCGGGTTCGGGTCCCGTCGGGAGCGAAACCGCAATAGAAATCGCGCCGACCGACCCGACCGACCCGAGGGCCAGGTCCCGGCCGAACGGACCGACCGTGCCGATCGCCCCGAACGGACCGACCGGACAGAACGTGCCGAACGGACCGACCGGACAGAACGGACCGACCGAACCGACCGGTCGGAGCGTCCACAGGGCGGCCAGAACCAGGGTGGCCAGAACCAGGGTGGCCAACGCAACAACGGCGGTGGCTTCCAGCGCCCGCAGTTCGACAATGAAGCCGGGGGCGGCAAACGCAACCGTCGTCGCCGCGGCAAGGATCGCGACCGGCTTGTCACGGCCGAAGGCGATGCTGCCGCCGATCGCATCAGTGAGACCTATACGGGTGAGCTGATCGATATCGAGGGTCTCCTTGACCTCGCCGACCAGGGTTACGGCTACGTTCGGGCCACGGGTTACCTCCCTGGTCCGAACGATGTGTATGTCCCTCTGAACCGGGTGCGCCAGTACGGTCTCCGTAAGGGCGACCGGATTGTGGGGAAGCACCGGCCGGCCACGGCGCAGGAAAAGTTCCCGGCGATCGTCACGGTCGAAAGCGTCAACGGCATGAGCGTCGAAGTGGCGCGTATGCGACCGAAATTCGAAGATCTGACCCCCCTGTTTCCCGATGTGAAGCTTCGTCTGGAACAACCGGGTCAACCGGGCAACATGGTGGCCCGCATCATCGATCTCGTGTCACCGATAGGTAAAGGTCAGCGAGGCCTCATCGTCTCGCCCCCGAAGGCCGGCAAGACCACGATCATGAAGCAGATTGCCTCGTCGATCGAGAGCAACAACCCGGCTGTGCACCTCATGGTTCTGCTTATCGATGAACGACCTGAAGAGGTCACCGATATGCGACGCCATGTTCGGGGCGAGGTCGTCTCGTCGACGTTCGACAAGCCCAGCGACGAGCACGTAATGGTCACCGAACTTGCACTGGAACGGGCCAAGCGGCTCGTCGAGGAAGGTAAGGATGTCGTCGTCATTCTCGACGGCATCACCCGTTTGGCCCGCGCTTACAACCTTTCCCAGCCGCCGGGTAGTTCGATTGGCTCCGGCGGTCTCTACACCGGAGCGCTGTACCCGCCGAAGAAGTTCTTCGGCGCCGCCCGCAACATCGAAGAAGGGGGATCGCTCACCATCCTGGCGACCGCCCTCATCGAAACGGGATCCACGATGGACACGGTTATCTTTGAGGAGTTCAAAGGCACCGGAAATATGGAACTCCGCCTCGACCGCAGACTCGCCGAAAAGCGTGTCTATCCGGCCATCAATGTCAACGAGTCGTCAACCCGCCACGAAGAACTTCTGTTCGAAAAGGCTGAACTCGATGTCGTTTGGAAGCTCCGCCGGGTGCTCAACGGCCTCGGCGAAGGGGGCTCGGCCGCTGCAGCACTGGAGCTTCTGATGGACCGGATCAAAACGACCAAGACCAACAACGAGTTCCTCATGGAAATCGCGAGGGCCCCCGGTCTTCACCAGTAGGGGCGTTGCCGGTGGGTCATCCGGGGCCACCAACCCGGTAGGGGCCTTCCCGGTGGACGAACGGAGTCAGCCTTCGCGGGCTGTACTATGTACAGCCCACCTTGACCCGTCGGTAATGGGTCGTATCCAAAGGAATCAGTCATGAAAGCCGGAATCCACCCCAAGTACATCGTTGCCAACGTGAAGTGTTCGTGCGGCAACACGTTCGTCACGCACTCGACCACGTCGAGTATCTCGGTCGAACTCTGCAACGAATGCCACCCCTTTTACACCGGCAAGCAGAAGCTCGTCGACACCGGCGGACGCGTCGACCGGTTCAACCGCCGCTACGGCAACCGACCCGGCGCCAAGGCCGCCGAATAGTCGCCAAGATTCCCGCACGTTGATTCCGGTCGACACACTTTCCACTCAGCGCTGGTAACCGCGGCTGATGGCGCTTCGACCTGAACAACTCGCTGCCCTGCTGGCGGCCAAACTCCGTGCACTGGTTGCGGAAACTTGGCCGGAGCGGGGCATTGTCGTTGCCAGACCGTTCACGGCCGGGGCAGGTCTGGTCGCAGAATCGGGAGAGTCCGGTGGCACGGGTGCCGGCTGGGTCCTGGTCGACGTCGTGCGCCGCAGCGTTGAGAGCATCGACATCGCGGCCGACGACGTAGGTCCGGAGCTCCCACGTGGTTGGTTGGGTGGAGCGGTTGTCTGGGCCACGCGCGCCGGGGTCTCCGAGCTCCATGTTCTGGCCGAACACCTGACCGGAGACGACGCCCGCCGGGCGGAGCTCTTCTCGTTGCCGATCAGACTTTGGCGGGTATCCGGCCGCTCGATCGCGCCCGTATCAGCCACCAGATACACGGCACCGCGACCGCCCGACGCTGTGGAGATGCTTTTCGCTGAAGCCATCGTTGAGTCCGGTGCCGAAGCCGTCGTCGATCACGGCGTGCTTCGGGCCGAAGTGCTCGGCCTCGAGGTGGCGACGGTGACACGGGGCGACGACGGTGTGCCGTACCTGGCCGTCGGTGTCGGTCGCCACGATCGACTCGCCCAAGCCATGATGTACGGCACCGCCGACTCGGCCACATCCCTGCGTACGGCCGTTGAAGCGGTGCGGAATTTCCGGCGCGGCGATGCCGGTGTGCATCCGGCGAACCAACTGGCCCCCGAACGTTGGCTGCGCTGCATCGTGGCCGCGAGCGACCCGTCGCTGGGCCCGGTCGAAAGTACCGAGCCGGCCCGCCTCAAACGTTCGTCGCCCGCGATGCTCATCAACGACGCAGGGGATCTGGTGGTCGCCTGCACCACGGCCGTCGACCTCGATGCCATTGCAGTAGCGGCGGATACGCAAGCGGTGTTGGCTCCAAATGCCGACCTCCGCATCGTGATGCCGAAGAGCAGTCGGGTGCCGGCAATGGAGTTGCTGGTCGCGGCGTTGCGCGAACCCGCTTCGATTCACCTGGTTGACGACGCCTGGCGCACCATTGGCGTCGACGACGGTCAAGGTACTTCTGCGAAGGTGCACTAACGTCTACTGCCGTGTTGGAACGCCTGTCAGGACTCGAAGCCGAGTACGAAAACGTCGTGCTCAAGCTGTCCGACCCCGCCGTACAGGGCGACCAGGCCGCTATGCGCGAAGCCGGCAAACGGTTGAAGGATCTGGAGCCGTTGGTCGAAACGTACAAGAAGTACGCGGGAGCGGTCGATGACCTGGCCGTGGCCAAGGAGATGTTTGCCGACTCCGAAGGAATCGACCGCGAAGCTATGCGCGCAGAGATCGACGCGATCAGCCAGAACATCGATCGCTTCGAAGAAGAACTCAAGGTCCTCCTCCTTCCGAAAGACCCCAACGACCAGCGCAACGTGATCATCGAGATTCGAGGGGCCGAGGGAGGTGAGGAGGCGAACCTCTTCGCGCGCGACCTCTACGAGATGTATGTGCGCTACGCCGAACGGCGTGGATGGAAGTTCGAGCTGCTCTCGAGCGACCCGAGCGAACGTAACGGGGTCAACGAGGTCACGTTCGCACTGAAGGGCGAAGGAGTGTGGGGCCGCATGAAACATGAAGGCGGCGCCCACCGGGTGCAGCGGGTCCCGGCGACGGAGAGCCAGGGCCGTATTCACACGTCGGCCGCAACCGTCATGGTGTTGCCCGAAGCCGACGAGGTCGACATCGATCTCAACATGAACGATGTCCAGGTCGACGTGTTCCGATCGTCGGGTGCCGGTGGCCAGAGCGTCAACACGACCGATTCCGCCGTGCGCATGACGCACCGACCGACGGGAATCGTCGTGTCGATGCAAGACGAGCGCAGCCAGATCCAGAACCGGGCCAAGGCGATAGTCGTGCTCAGGTCCCGTCTGCTGCAGGCGGAGCGGGAGAAGAAAGACGCGGAGAACTCCGCCACTCGGAAGAATCAGGTTGGCAGCGGCGGTCGCGGTGAGAAAATTCGGACCTACAACTTCAAAGAAAACCGCGTCAGCGATCACCGCATCGGACTCACCATATACA
>JANMZO010000444.1:0-3875 GCA_031383405.1 Acidimicrobiia bacterium
ACGCCGTCGCGGGGTGCGGTTGAATCTCCGTCCCGCTCACCGTGAGCTTCTGGAACCGGCCGAGGAACATCCTCCACTCGTCACCGGGCCGGGGCGGCAGGCTCCGCCCGTTCGCGAGAAGCGTGAGACCGGTCCACGGGATCGACACCTCCCATGACCATCCCCGGTCGATGTCGGAGTCATCGTTCAGCGATCCGTCGACGGCCACCGCTGTCTCGAGACCGGGCATGTCGAAGTTCGTGAAGGCCCAGCGGATCCCGCGTGGGTGGGTACCCTTCCAGAAGTGGGCGCCACTCCGGTCATAGTCGCCCCCGAACGTGTACGTGCCGCGGTGGTGCACGTCGAACTCGGGCCGGTCGAAGCGGGGTTGGGGAAACGAGTCCTTCCAGATGAAGAAGACCTCGTACACGGTGTTGGCCGCATTCACCTCAAGTTCGTAGTAGCAATCCCCACCGTCGATGAACAGCTCGAGATCGTTCTCGAGAAAAACAATGGAGTCGCGCACGTTCTGGTGAGCCGTGACGAACGGCTCCTCGGCGACGAACGCCACGTACAGGTTCTCGTCGTCCCACAGGACCGCGGCGCGGGTGTCGTACATGCCCGGGCGACCGTCGACCATGTCGACGAACCGGGGCGACCAGCCCACGCCGGACCACCGCCCACGGCGAACGTCACCGTCGACAGCTTTGGTTGTCGACGTCCTCCGGGCGACGTAGTCCGCGTTCCTCGTTGTCATTCAGATCCTCTCGGCCCCGGCTACCTCAGGATCAGGATCGGGATTGGGTGTGAATTCTGAGGCTCGGTCCAACGGACCGCACCCAATCGGGCCGGGAAATCGGATCACGGAAAAGCCGGGCTTCGCTGCCATCGGGTGAACGTCGCGACCCGCTCGAAACCACAGAGTTTGTTCAGCTCGAGGATCGGTTCATTTGCGGCGTTGTTCATCGTGCGCAGCGGCAGGCCGACGCGTCGGGCGTGCTCAACGCTGGCCAGCTTCAAGGCCTTGGCGATTCCGTGCCCACGCCACTGGGCGGAGACCCCGGTGGTCGCGATCAGGATCGCCGCGGACTCGGTCCAATGGACCGTCAACCCGATCAGTTCATCTGCGCGCATAGCAACTAGAATGCCGTTCGGATCGCGGCCCGACAGGAACTCTTCCACCCAGGCTTCGAAGGTCACCTGATGGCCGGCAAGCGCGGTGGGCTCGTCGGCCATGACCTCAGTGTCGAGTTCATAGAGCGTGCGCTCCAGACCACCGACGCCTGAAGCACTGAGCGCCTCGAGAGTGGTGATGCGAACACCCTCGACCAGGCATCGGCGTGTGGCGGCCAGACACGACGCTGCCCCGGGTGATGCGTCGAACGCCGACGGACTTAAGCGTTGCTCGTGGCGCTGCTCTATCTGGACAAAACCACGGGCCCGGGCGAATCTTTCGCCTTCATCCTGCCCGTCCGTCTGCCCGACGAGTGCTTCCGGCGAACGGTCTCGCAGCCATGCGTCGAGGTGCGAGGCGATCGCCCGGCCGATGCCCCGGTGGCGGCGGTCCGGCAACACGCGAACCTGGAGATGAAACCGACCCGGAACCAGCTCGTAGCGCGAATTTGCCGCTCCCCCGTAGCCGACCAACTCGTCGTCTTCATACGCGAGCAGATGAATACCCTGAACATGGGAAGGCTCGGTGGACCACTGGAGCGCGACCTCCTCGACCGTTGGATGCCAGTTCGCCGAGGTCGCCCCTATCACCGCCGCGAGATCCGGGTAGTTGGAGTCGTTCAGCACATCAAGTCGAAGCACCGTGTCATTCAATCACCGGATGGCCCCGCCGGAGCGCGCTACCCGAGCGACCCGGCTACCCGACCGGGTTTCCGTACATCTCACCGAGCGCATCGCTGATGAGTTCGATCCGCGCACCGTCGGGATCGTTAAAATACATCGACGAGTGGTCGATGACCACGTAGGGAACGCCCTCCTGCGCAAGGTTGCCCTGTATACGTTCCCAACGTCCGCGCTCCACCGAGATGGCCAGGTGGTGGAGCCCACCCAGAACCTCGGCGTACGGCCCGAGCCCGAGACCCGGAAGATCGAAGAACGCGAGCGAGTTGCCGTTTCCGATGTCGAAGAAGAAGTGCGTCGAGCCGCCGTAGTCGCGGTTCTCAAACATCTCGGTCAGGGGAAACTCCAGCACGTCCTGGTAGAAGCACACGGTCCGTTCAACGTCGTGCGACAGCAACGCCACATGGTGGACACCACGCGCCGAAGACACGGGCCGCTCGGCCCGGGGGCGCAGATGTCGCGCCGCTACCTCCGATCGCCGGGCCGAAGCCGCATCGCGTTCCTCACCACGGAGCCCGGCCAACTCCTGATCATTCGTGTTCAATGTGTCGTCCTGACCTCGGTCTGTCTGATGCGATTCTAGGGCCGGCGCTGCACTACATGCGCCCGGGGTTGCGGGCAGCGAGAATCGGGCGGACCATGGAGGCGAAGCGGGCGGCTTCTTCGTCGTGAAGATACCCCGACAGGCAGAACGACGAGCAGCCGGCGTCGATGTAGTTCTGGAGCACGCCGGCACACTGTTCAGGGTTGCCCACGATCGCAATCCCTGCACCGGGTCTCACGGTGGAGATACCGGTCCAGAGATTGGCCTCGATCAACTCGCCGTATTCCGCCCTCAGGTGCTGGACGCGGCGGTTCGCCTGCGAGTTCGCGGTCCGGGCCTGCAACATTGCGGTGCGGGCTTCGGTGACTCCCCGCACCAGCTCATGTGCCGCCGCCCACGCTTCGCTTTCATCCTCCCTGCAGACGATCTGCAACCGCATGCCGAAGGCGATCTCGTCCTCGCGGCCGTGGGCCGCCGCCCGCATCCGGATATCGGCGATATTTTCCCGTATGCGCGCATATGTATCTCCCCAGAAGAGGTGGACGTTCGCGTGTTTCGCACTGATGTCCCATGCCTGGCTCGAACCACCACCGAGGTAGAACGGAGGATGCGGATCCTGGAACGGACGGGGAAGCAGCACCGCGTCGTTGAGCGAGTGGAAACGACCTTCGAAGTCGACCCGACCCTTGGTCGTCCACAACGCCTTGAGGATCCGGACCTCTTCCTCCATCATCTCGTAACGCTCTTCCTTCGGCCACCGGACACCTTCGGACTCCGTCTCCGCTTCGCTCTGACCGGCAATCAGGTTCACGCATACCCGACCGCGGGTCAGCTGGTCGAGCGTCGACACCATTTTCGCGGTCAGAAACGGTGTGATGTAGCCGGGGCGCGCCGCGATCAGCATGCGGATCCGGCTGGAGCGGGCCGCGAGGAATGCCCCGGTGACCCAGGCTTCCCAGCATGCGGTCTGCACCGGAATGAGCAGATACTCGAACCCGGCGGCTTCCGCCGCGTCAACGACCCGTTCCATCATCTCCGGCGAAGGCTCGATCTGCGCCGCCGGGTCGACCAGGCAGGTGGCGTCACCCGCGGTCGGAACGAACCAACCCCACTCCAGTTGACGCAGCGGCGGTGGTAGTTGGGCATTCATCGCCTGCAACCTACGGGTTGGTCGCGTCGGGTTCCAATAGGCGAGCGGTGCACTTACAGACTGGGGTGGCTCGCCGTCCATTCGGCGAGGTTCTCCCAGTCCCAGCTGTTGATGATGCGTTCGGGTTCGATGCCGACTTCGGCCGCTCGGTTGCACCCGAGCGGCTGCCACTCCAGCTGTCCCGGAGCGTGGGCATCGGAGTCGATTGCGAAGAGGCAGCCGAGTTCCAACGCCCGGCTCATCAGGCGACGGGGCGGGTCGAGTCGCTCGGGCCGACAGTTGATCTCGACCGCCGTGCCGAACTGGGCGCACGCCGCGAACACGACATCCCAGTTGGCCTGCTGTTCG
>JANMZO010000427.1:0-7513 GCA_031383405.1 Acidimicrobiia bacterium
GTGAAGCCGATCCCGGGTTGTAGGAGTCAGTGACTCGCTGAACCACCCCTTGGCGAGCTCGACTCGTCATTGAGGCACGCCGTGCGCCCGCAGCTAGGAATCGGTCCAAGACCTCGGGCTCGCGAACTAGTGCATGTTCTCGAGGTTCGGGCGCGTGCGCCCTCCCGACAAACAGGGAGCTCATCGGGGGAAGTGCAGTTCGGCCACCTGCGCCCGAACTGCGATTCACTGCACTAGTAGCCCGGAAGCCAGGCATCGCCTCCTTGACCGTCGACGGTGGCGGAGTTCAACCTGATGAAAACGAGGCGCCCCTCCAGCTGGCCATCGAATCCAGGATGGTCAAGCGGCGCGGGTCACCCGAAAAGTCATCGTGTGAATGGTCCCTTCAAAGGGGCGGTCACCTGTCAGCTCGTTCCCGAGATTCAACGGAAAGGCCCGGTTCCAGTTGGCCAGGGTCGCCCCTCCAGGCCGTTCCTCAAGCCGAAGTTCGCCGTTGATCATGACCCGCACGGTGCCCCGATCGTAGTCAACGACCACCCGCTGCACCGTTTTCTGCAGGACGGCATCCTTCACCGTGAAAGCCTCGAACTCGTCTCGTCGAAACTTGATCCGAAACACCAGATCTTTTCCCGATTGACCAATAACGAGGTTCTGCTCGTCAGGCGCCGTACCCTTGCTCACCGAGAGAATTCTTCTCGGGCCGGCCTGTCTATCGTTGGCCGATTGAAACTCGACCGTGACCCGAAACGACTCGCTGCAACGAACCCCGTCGAGGAGATCCGATAGATCCGGGTCCGACAGCCTGTCCGCTCCCTGCTCCAGCGAACGGGGCTTTCCTCCAGCGGAATACAGGTGCTCCTTCCCAAACGCACTGAAGACCCGCTCGGTCGCGCTGGGCTGTACGTCGAAGTTTCGGCACGCCAACCACCGCTCAACCGGCGCCGAAGCGCGAACGGGGCCAGCAAGAACGGCGAATAGCGACAGTGCAACGACGAGCAGCCCAACTGCGCCGGCGACACGCCGACCGAATCGAAGCGCCCCAACGGCAAACACCGCGCCAACAAGCACACCGACAGTGTCGCTGACGACATCGGCAAACTCCGAACTTCTCCCCTTTCCATGGAGGAACTGAGCCATTTCGACAAGCACTCCAACGGAGACTCCGCCGGTGACAAGCCGAACGAACCTCCTCGGTTTCTGGAGTACGAGACACCCGGCGCCGAACACCACGATCATGGAGATCAAGGCGTGAGCCAGTTCTTGACCGAACACTCCGGAAGGGAGATCGGGGAGCAGCGCCAGGTAGCCGGCGACAACGATCCACACCACAAGAAGTGCAACCAGGGCCCACGACATCAGGGGAACTGGCCCGACCGGCTGAGCTTTCCCACGGGCCGAAGCCGGAGACGAACGGAGACCCGGTGTCGTTTCGCGGAGGAACAAACCTTTGAGACTGCTACGAACCGTTCTGAATGTCGAACGCAAGATGATCGCAAAACCCTTCCACTGCACATGAATGATAGGAGGACCGTTCGGGAGCGACAAGGGTCGTGCGGCTCACCTGTGACAGTGAGCCAGCGAACGGTCGATCCATCGAAAGGAGGGCGAATGAATCGTTGTGCGACTCGGCTTCTATCGCTTGCCTCCGGCACGATCCTCGATAACGCCCCGGTCGAGGCTGTGGGCGTTGCGACCACCTTGCTTGCTCCGGGTAAGCGTCCAAACCCAACCCCACTGCGCCGGAACCCAACGTGGCGCCCAAAGGTACCCAACCCAGCAAAATGTGGCGCAAGTGCCCTCCAAAGGACCCGAGTTGGGTAACTATGCCGGTGGTGGCCGGAACCGTCAGATCCAACCGTTGCGCCGGAGCTTCCAGCGCACCGCCACAGCGCTCCCGAAGACGGTGACAAGCGCGAACGGATACCCGAGGTACCACTTGAGTTCGGGCATATGGTCGAAGTTCATCCCCCAGATTCCGGCGAAGAGGGTCGGCACGGCAATAATGGCTGCCCAGCCCGAGATCGCCCGCATATCTTCGTTCTGCCTCACACTGACCTGGGCAAGGTTGGCCTCGAGAGCCGCACCCAACAGCTCCCGGGCGGTATCGACCCGGCCCGAGACGCGAAGCGTGTGGTCTTCCACATCTCGGAAATACTCGGCCAACTGCCCGTCGACGCAGACACTCGGGATCTGCTTACGGACCAGCCGATCAAGAACCTCCACCAGCGGTGCAACCGACCGGCCGAAGTTCAGAACCTCGCGCTTCAGACGGAATATGCGCTCGGCCGAGTTTTGGCGACCGGGTGCAAACACCTCCGCCTCGAGTTGATCAATGTCGTTCTCGACTCCTTCAATAACGGCCTGGTACTGATCGACGATGTGGTCCAAGACGATGTACAGCACCGCACCCGGCCCCAGTTTCAGCAGCTCCGGCTGGCGCTCAAGCTCTCGGCGCGCCGCATCGAGCGGTGCAATGTCCCCATGACGCACGGACACCACGAAGCCATCACCGATGAACACATGGATCTCACCCTTTTCGATGATCTCCTCCTGATCGTTGTACCGGGCCGTCGTGATCACCGCAAAGGTCGAGTCTTCGAACACGTCAAGCTTCGGACGCTGATGGGCGCGCAGCGCATCTTCGACCGCGAGCGGATGAAGGGGAAGCTCATCTTGCACCTGACGGAACTCTTCGGGCGTCGGCTCGTACAACCCAATCCAAACAAACGCCTCCGGAGCCCGACCCGCCTCGAATGCATCAGCCAGGTCAAGCGTCGACACCCGACGAGACCCACCTTCGTACACAGCACAGTCAACAATCATTTCGCTCCTCGGGGGTCGCGTCAGGGAATCGGAAAGAAGTAAAAAGGGATCGTGGCCGAGCCTCGCGATTCGGTGGTGGTCATCGCGGTCCTGCCGTCGCTAAGCACACACAGCGCCTCGGCCTGGGCAAGAAACGGCATCGACAACCGAACGGGTTTGGCCGCGAATGCTGAAACAAATGGTTGGGTTGCGAGCTTCCTGTACACATAGGCAAATTGATATGTGCGCAGAATTACTCCGCTCCCGTCGGGTAGCGCATCGGCCGCCGTGATCTGGTTGGGGAAGATCAATGCTTCGCCGAGAATCGATATGGATGCGACGTTCTTCAGAACACCACCCGCTGCCTGATAAACATTCGAGTGTCCGGTCGGGTCTTTGGTGATGACAAAGATTTCGGGGCTGGCCGCCGACGATGTCGGATCAACCACCAGAGCCTCCGCGTTGTGCGGCCCATCTTCGTAACGGAGATCCTCCCGCACCGCGATCAGCGGGTTGGCCGTAAGATCGGTTATCCGGTACAACTGCACGGACTCCCGCTTCGCATCATTGTCACCAATATCTCCGACGACCACGCCACCACCGGGAAGCGGAGCTATGTCCTCCCAATCCACCAGCATGGCGTTGGCAACCGGCACCGAACGTAGCTTCGCGCTCGCCCGGTCAAAGGCAAACAGCATCGGCGCGTTTCCGGAATCGTTATGGAGCCATACTGTTTTCGGGTCGTTGACGGGAACCGCACATCCCGAAGCTTCAACCAGGTCTCCGGTGCCCACCATCACCGTTCGCGCGCCGAGTTTCGTCGACGTGACGGTCGGGGCCGGTCGCAAAGTGGTCGACACCGATCTCGATGTGGTGGCTGGCTTGATCACTCTCGACTTCGGTTTGGTCACCTGCGGCTTCGATGTGGCCACCTTTCCATTCAAGGCTCCGACCGGAACTCTCGGACCGAGGGCCGCCAATGCGAGAAGAACCATTGCGGCCACCAACCCCGCCACCGGCTTCGATCGCGCTCCCTCACCCATCTCACCACGGTACTGCGGCGCCCTTTGGGGCGGCTACGTTTGCATCATGTTGCACACCATCCCCGCCCGCCGAGGCAAAGCCACTTACGTCAAAGCCGGCGACAAGCTGAAGATCATCAACACCCACGGCACCCAGGTCATCGACTTCTGGGCGTTCGTAGCCTCGCTGCAGAACGAGTTTGTCGGAATGGAACAGAGCCGGGCTACATGGGCACATCTGTATCCGCGCACCGGTACGGCTCTCTACACCAACCGCCGTCGGCCATTGTTGTGGCTCGACGAAGATACGTCACCTGGGCGTCACGACACTATCGTCGCTCCCTGCGACAACGAACGCTACGGGTTGCTGGGATGTACCGACTACCACGACAACTGCCGCGACAACATGCACGCCGCGCTCGCCGAACTCGGCATCACCGTTCCCTACACACCGCCGTCACTCAACCTGTTCATGAACATTCCGTGGACCCAGGAGGGCGGCCTGTCCTTCGAACCGGCACTGAGCAAGCCTGGTGACTACGTGGTCCTGCGCGCCGAACTCGACTGCATCTGCGTGATGTCCGCATGCCCGCAGGACATCCTTTCGATCAACAGCCAGCACCCGGTCGAAGCTCACTTCGAAATCATCTCCGCCTGACGCTAGGTAAACTTGCGACGAGTCACGGTGGCATCTGGTGGCACCGCGAAGTCTGGTCGAACCAAACGCAATGGTCAGCCAACTGAGCCAACGCAGAACCAGGTGACAGTTTACTACTCAGCTGGGGTCACTACTCGCTGGGATCATTACGAGTTGGCCGACACCGACCGCCTGAACGGGCCCGCAGATGCGACCGACCGACGCAGCGCCATGCCCAAAGCTATGCCCGAAAACACCACCGTAGCGATAGCGAAGCCGATCCGGCGGGCCCCGTTGGAGTCTGATAGCAACACGATGGCTATCTCACACATGGCCAGGACCCACACGACCCCGGCGACCACCATACCCATTCGTTCGATTGTGGTGAACTCACGATCCTTGGCGATGGCGGTGACGACTGCCCCCTCGCTCCTGAGAAGTTGGTCGATCCAACGCACCGGCGCGCCGACGGCCGTAACGACGCACGATGCCCAGAACCCAAACACACCGGCCAGCCACAACTCCGTCCCCGCACGTACCGCCGGATCCGCCTGCAAGACCGCAGCAGCCGCCACGACCGCCAACGTGGTGGTCAAAAACGCGAGCAGGGCTTTGACGTACCGCATGACAATCACTTGAAGGCGAAGGATGTGACGGGCCATTCCGTGCTCAACCTTCGCCACCTCCTCCGCCAGGCCCCGTGGCCGCGAGGCCACCAATTCGAACAGTCCGAGGGCTCGGCCGACATCACCCGGTTCCTCGTGGCGACCGAGTCCGCCATATGCGTCGAGGCGTTCATCGATGGCCATACGGCTCGAGTCTTTCGGCGGTACCAACAACTCCACGGTGCCCGGGTCAAGCCGGGCGGCCGCCAACCGTTGGCCACTATCCTCCCCGAGCTCGTCGCTCGGAAGGCGCAATCCGGTCAGGGTGAAGCGCGGTGTGAACGATTCAATGCCGTCATGGCGAACATGCTGCGCATGGAAGTAGAAGCGGGTCATGTCGCCGAGAAGTACCCACAGGACCGCCAAAGGAAACGCGAGTACAAGCAGCGCCACGATCGTGAGGACGACATGCCCTAAGCTCACCTTGGCTTCCAACAACACCCGCACGACCGAGACGATCTGGTCCCGCATGATGACCGGAAGCAGCACCATCAGCCCGGCACCCGAAAGCAACGCTGTCGCCACCCGATGAACAGTTGATAAGCGAACTTCACATCGCTGAAGAAATGCTCGAATCGCGGCACGTTCATCCGGCTGCCAGTCACTCATCGCCTCAGAGTCTTACCGATGCACACCGGATTGCCCGTGACCCAAGGTACCGAAGGGGCGCTTGACGAACGGGTGGCCGACCTTTGCCGGGTCTCGGCGGGACCTTTGCCCGGTGCGCAACTTCCCTACGTCGGGTACTTGTAGAGGTCAAGAGAATTCAGTCGACGGGTGACTGAATGACAACGTCATGCCACGAAGCCGATCACCGAAGGAAGGCGCAACGATGAGCAAGAAGGCGCACGAACACAACGAAGGCAACACCACCGAAGCCAAACCCTCCCAAGCAAAACCCGCCGACGAGAAGCACCAAGACAAAAAGCACCAAGCCAAGCACCAAGCCAAGAACCAAGACAAGAAACACCCGGAGAAAAATGAACACCGGGAGCCGAAGCTGACCACGCCGGGTGCGGTAATCGAAACGCTTCACATCCAATCGGTCGCCAAGAAGACTCACGACATCCGGTCTCCCCAACTCACCACCAACAACTTTGCCGTAGCGACGATGTGCGTGAAGGCCGGCGACCGGGTTGAGGAGCGTTCGCTCAGCACCGAAAAGATCTATCTGGTGGCGCGCGGAGAAGGGATGATGACTGTCGGAACGACGACAACAAGTCTCGACAAAGGTGAAATGATCGTCGTCCCAGCCGGACAACCGCACTCCCTGAAGGCCGACGATGACGATGACTTCAAGCTCATCACCATCGAGTGCGTGCAAGCCGACCTACACCCGGTCGCGCTGACCAAACCCGCTACAGCGGCCAAAATCACGGCGAGCAAGTCCGTTGTCAACCCGGGCGCCGGGGGTGCGACCAACGTAAAGAAGGCCTAGCTCCGATGGCTTGTCAGGCCGCTCGTGTTCGGATGAGAATTGGGTGCTGGCCGGGTAGATGTACTGTCACTATGGCGCTCGGAGCCCGTTACTAGCTTGACGTGGGAGCCTCGGGGGACCCGTGAACAACGTGACCTGACCAGGTATCGGAAGTCGGTGATCGAGGAACGTGGCCGAGAAACGCAGCGCCTGCATAAGGTGTCGCCGGTGTGAAACTGTCGTCGGTTGCGTCGGCGGTACTCACAAAGTCGGGTCGGGAAATGATCGACGCGTTGATCGCTGGGCCTCTACCAGCAATGGATCGCCAATCGGCGACACCTCGAAAAAATCATCACCGAGATGCAGAAAATCTCAGGAGCCGCAGGCGAGATCCTTCTCCGCCAAGCCGCCAGCCCAAACCCCAACCCCACCACCAAGTCGTGACCAGCAGCACCGTCTCCCAACAACCACAACAACACCCGACACGAGCACACGCCACCAAAACCCGCCAGAAAACCCCCCGATCAAGCCGACACACCACCATGTACGGAACGCAGGACTAGCTCTCGTCGAAGAAATACCTTGAACGTCGTATGCGCCAGACCTGTCTTTAAAACCGGGTTGTCTTGTTCCTCGAAATTCAACGCACTTCCGCTTCAGTGCACTAGCTCAGCACTAGCTCCTCTTCGCCACGGGCACCCCGTCAACCCGCGCTCCACACGCGCTACAGGTAGCCGCGAATCTCGAAGTCCCACTCGGCCTCCGCCTTGATGAGTTGGCGTCCCGACACCTGCTCGACCAGGACATAGAGCCACGTCTCGCGATCAATCGTCCAGGGATGGGGGTCCCAGGAGTGCAACCAGTCGGGCGCAGCTTCGTTGTGACCCTCGTGAAGTGTGCCCCGAGCGAGCACACTCCACCCCGTTTGCGCAACAGGATCGGTTCCGTCGATCTGGAATCCCACTCGCGA
>JANMZO010000470.1:0-6663 GCA_031383405.1 Acidimicrobiia bacterium
CATGGAAATTCGGGTTGGTGCGGGGGCTTATGTTTGCATGCCGCCGGCACCGTCGAAGGATTCGACATGTTCTGGGAATCCGCCGCCTCGATTGTGCCGGGACTCGCTGGACCCGACGCCTATCCGCATCACCGCCTCGGGGACCCTGCTCGCCTTCATTCGTTGCTCGAGGGCTGTGGGTGGGTCGTCAACGACATCGTCGCTGTAACGTCGGTGCGTATATGTCACGCCGAGGAGCTGTGGCGATGGCTGTGGGGCGCTCTCCCCCTGCTTCGCAAAGACGGCACATATGTTCACGGGTCGGAGCGCAGTGCCGCAGAGTCTGACATCCGAACGGCTTTCTTCGACCGAGCCGAGCTCGTGCGAACCGGCACTACGTTCACGATACGTTCCCTTGCGCATATGGTCATCGCCATCACCGGGCCGCCAACTGAACCTGACCCAATTAAAGTCACCGCACGAAAGGAACCATGAAAGCAGCCGTCGAACTCCTTGATGCCGCGAATGCACCACTCCTCGCCAAGCCGTATTACGGGGGCGGAGACCCGGGACCGATCGTGGCCTCACTCGCGCACGTTCCCGAACTGTTGGAGCTTGCCCTCCCGTTCATCGGAGCGACCCTCGGGCCATCGTCGATCGATTTCCGTACGAAGGAGATCGTTATCCTGCGCACCTCGGCGCTGCTGCACTGCCGCTTCTGCATAGCCAGCCACACGCCTGTAGCTCTCGACTCGGGGCTCACCCACGACCAGGTTCACGCACTGCGCAATGAGCTGCCCATGGCTGGCGCCTTCACCGATGCGCGCGACCTGGCGCTCATCGCCTGGACCGACGCCGCCGCCGGCAATCAGGCGATTCCGGATGCGCTGACCGAGTGCGTGAAGTCTCTGTTCGATGACCACGAGATCGTGGAACTCACATTGCTCGTTGGATGCACGCTGCTCCTCAACCGCTACGCCACCGCCCTTCGCCTGCCCGTCGGAGAGGCCACCATCTCGCGTCTCGCTACAGAAGGAATGCCGTTCACATGACCGCCACCCTTGCACCCACCGGCCCGGTTGCCGAGGCCATCACCGAAGGGACCATAAGCGATCGCCTGTGGTTCTATGCGAACTACCACTGCAACCTGGAATGCACCTACTGCCTCACCGAGTCAGGCCCCGCGGTCCGGCGGCGCATGATCGAACCCGCGGTCATGATCGATCTCGTGAAACAGGCCCGCGATCTCGGATTCACCAACATCGGTATCACCGGCGGTGAGCCGTTCATGGTCGCATCGATGCCCGACACGATCGAGGCCATCGCTGAGATACTTCCCGTGCTGGTTTTATCGAACGCAACCCTGTTCACCGGTTCGCGCCTTGAACGCGTCGCCAAGTTCGCGGACCGCAACATTCGGATCCAGATTTCCCTCGACGCGCCCGATGCCGAACCGAACGACACCAAACGCGGCGAAGACAACTGGTCAACCGTTGCCGAAGCGGTGCCCGCACTCGTGTCCCGCGGCATTGGCGTGCGGCTCGCCACCACCGTCGAAGAAGGTGGGCTCAGCGTCGCCGACCACGAACGGCTCTGTGAACTGCACCGCTCGTGGGGCGTGCCCGACGAAGATCATGTCGTCCGCCCAATCGTCGCTCGCGGGCGCGCTTTCACCGATGGAATCGGCATTGATGCATCCATTGGAAACCTACCCGCGGAGCTGTGCATCACCGCCGACGGCGGATTTTGGAGCCCGTTCGGTCCAACGATTGTCAGTGGTCGCCTCGATACCGACCTGCTCATCACCCGAACCACCAACCCCCTCAGCGTGCCGGCCCAAGCCATGATTCGCCTCGCCGGTGGGCGCCCGCCCGGAAACGACGCGCAGCTCAGCATCCGTTGAGCGTGACCTGATTTCGACTCGGTCCGAGTCGATCCGCTACCAGCGAACTGCCGCAAGGGGCATCTGTCTCCCGAACCTCCACCGCACGGTGCCGATCCTGGCGTGCGATGAACCTGTGTAATCGCCACGACGGAAAGCCCGTCAAAGTGTTTCGACGACCCAGGTTGCGCCCTCAAGAACTTCTGTTATGGTCTGAATGTTCTGGTGTTCGGGAAGTCGGTGAAAATCCGACGCGGTGCCGCCACTGTGAGCAGGGAGTGAGTGCCCGTAGTACCACCGGTTACAACCGGCAAGGTGGGTGCAAGCGTTGATCTGTGAGTCAGGAGACCGGCTGGAACTCACATATCCGTTTGCTATCCCCACGTTGCATGGGGCAGGAGTTCATAACCGTGTCAGTACCCATCTCGGGCCGCGTTCGTGCGACCTCGTTGCTAGTCGTTTTTGGTATCGCCAGTTCGATCATCACCCCACTGTCCGACGCATCGGCAGCCTCTCGAGCGGGCGCAAAGTGCTCCAAGGTTGGGGACACCACTACGTCGTCGACGGGGGTCGGCCTGATCTGTTCAACCAGGAAGGCCTGGCAGCCCAACACCTTGGCGCCCGTTGCGGAACCGGTCACACCGTTGCCGACCACCTCGTTGGCACCCGCTAAAAACACGACCTCGGGTTGTGTGAGCGCTCCATCAACCAATACCGACTATTTCCCCGGTAAGGCCAAAATCGTGGAGGCAAAAGGGCTCACGATCACCTACGAAAAGTCGTACAAAGTCGTAAAAGTTACGAATCCCTGGCGTGGGGCGAAGTCGGGTTTCACCTATGTCCTCGTTCAATGTGGCACCCCCGCACCCGAACTTACCGGCGTCCTCACCGGTGCATCCGTCATCCAGGTTCCCGTCACGTCTGCATCAATCATGAGTACGACCCTCGCCCCGCAGTTCGACGTTCTGGGGGTTGCCGATCGCATCGTTTCGGTTGACACTCCCGCTTTCTACTCAACGCCTTCGCTCGTGAAGCGGATCGAGTCAGGAGCGGTCAAGGGCACCGGCGGCGGAGCAAAGGCGAACGTCGAACTATTGGTGTCGCTGAAACCCGGCGTCGTCATCACGTACGGAACCGGCTCCGGTTCCTTCGACGGTATCGACAAACTCCAATCTGCCGGGCTCCCCACCCTGGTTGAAGCGGGATACATGGAGGAGACCCCACTCGGCCGAGCCGAGTGGGTCAAGCTCATAGGCGCGCTTACTAATCGTGATTCGGAAGCCGAAGCTGAATTCACCCGATGGAGCAATGACTACCGAAGCCTCGCCGCCAAGGTCTCCGCAACGAAACTTCGACCCACTGTCATCAGCGGTTCCATGTATCAGGGGACCTGGTACATGCCGGGAGGAAAGAGCTTCGCCGCCCAGTACATCCGCGACGCGGGTGGTTCGTACCCTTGGGCCACCGATGGTTCGACAGGATCGCTTTCTCTCGATTTCGAGTCGGTTCTCGACAAGGGCTACGACGCCACCGTCTGGATCAACGCCGGCTTTGAGTGGAAGACACTCCGCGACACCGTGGCCGACGATGCCCGCTATGCCAGGCTTCTCGCCTACAAGACAGGGGCGGTTTACGGCAACGACAAGCGGGTGAACGCCACCGGCGGCAGTGACTATTTCGAAACCGCAGTCGTTCGGCCCGACCTCGTCCTCGCCGACCTCGTGAGCGTGCTGCATCCGGAGATTCTCCCGAACCACCAAACCGTCTGGTACCGACGCATCGGCCGCCAGTAGCGGCGGAATAGCCCCCGTGCGTATCGCATCACTCATTCCGTCGGGTACCGATCTCGTCGCAGCGCTGGGCCTGTCCGACCAGATCGTCGGGGTGTCACACGAGTGTGATCACCCCGACGTCGCCGGCCCGCGGGGCTCATGATCTCGACCAGCAACGCGAGTCGCCTGGTCGACGCAGGCGCCGGCCGACCGGCGCTGCCTACACCAGCCGAGTTTGCGCCGCAAAGCTACGGCGGGTTGCCGAATCGACTTTCCAAGCCGGACTGCGACGTTCCTTCCGGACTCGATGGCGGGTCGCGGACCTCCGGACCCTCAACGAGCATGTATCTGTGGATCGGCCTGCTGGTTGGCCTGACCGCACTCATGATTGCCTCCGTTGCGCTCGGATCGGTCTGGATTGCGCCCCGGCGGGTGCTTGAGGTTCTCCTGCACCGGACCGGTGGCGACGCAACCGTGCGAACGATCGTATGGAGTGTTCGCCTACCCCGCACCGTCACCGCAATAACAGCGGGAGCGGCACTTTCGGCATCCGGGTTGGTTATGCAGACGCTCTTTCGCAATCCGCTCGCCGATTCCGCGGTACTCGGGGTAAGTGCCGGAGCGAGCCTCGGCGTGGCCTTCGTCGTTCTTGGTTCATCCAGTTCGCTGGTAGCTGTCGGCCGGTACGCCGGTGCGACCGCGTTCAGCGTGACCGCTGCTGCAGCAATCGGCTCATCGCTGACGCTTTCCGTTGTCCTGTTCATATCCCATCGTGTCGACAGCCCGATGATTGTGCTTGTTGCCGGAGTGATGGTGGCCACCATCGTAGGCGCTATCGTAAGTGTGCTTACCTACTTTTCATCGCTGGATGCAGCCCGCAGCTTCGGAACCTGGGCTCTCGGCAGTTTCCGAGGCACATCGTGGAATGAGGTGACGATGCTGTTTGCCGCGACTACGGTGGGTCTGAGTGCCGCGTTCGCCATGACAAAGTCACTCGACGCGATGCTTCTCGGGGATCGGTACGCCACGTCACTCGGCTTGAATCTTCGGCTGGTCCGGTTGTGTTGCATAGCGGCCGCCGCCCTTTGCACCGGCGCCACCACTGCGTTCTGCGGCCCGATCGGGTTTCTCGGAATCGCCGTTCCGCACCTGGCCCGCGGCCTGGTCAAAACCGGACGGCACCGGACCCTACTGGCCGCAACGGTGCTCGTTGGCGCGACCATGGCGCTCGGGTGCGAACTCATAGCGCAATGGCCGGGAGACGATCGCGTGCTGCCGATCAACGCCATCACGGCGCTGATCGGGGCCCCAGTCGTCCTGAGCGTCCTTCTCCGAACCAGGCGGCCCCAGAGTTGACCCGGCCCTCTCCCCTGGTTCGTGCGGCTGCTGGCGGGCCGCCGGCCGCGCCGATCACCTCACCCGCCGTTCCCCTCCTCACCGCATCAAATCTCGCAGTCGGCTACCGCTACCGCCGACGGATCACCACCACCCTTTCCGAGGTCAACCTCAGCGTGCGCCAAGGCGATCTCATTGCGCTCGTCGGCGGAAATGGTGCAGGAAAGTCGACTCTGCTCCGATCGCTCACCGGCGTGCAGGCGCCTCTGTCCGGGACCATCTCACTCGTAGGTCGAGACATTACGCAGATCGACCGCCGCCAGCGCGCTCGCCATATCGCCCTCGTGCTGGCGGATCGGCTTGAAGCGGTGAACCTGACCGTCGAAGAACTCGTTTCGCTCGGACGCCATCCATACTCGGGCATGTCGGGACAACTCGATGACGATGACCGTGCCATCGTCTCCGATGCGATGGCCGCCACCGGTGTCACCCGCTTCGCCCACCGTCCGATCGGGCAACTCTCCGACGGTGAGCGGCAACGGGTTGCCATCGCCCGCGCCGTGGCCCAAGAACCCGATGTACTTGTCCTCGACGAGCCCACTGCGTTCCTGGACCCTCGCGCCCGACAATCAATTCTTGCCCTTCTCGAATCACTGACCGGCGGCCACCGTTTCGCGGCGATCATCGCCACCCACGATCTCGAACTCGTGCTTCCACGGGCCACTGACGTCTGGATCGCCGGCGAAGGGCGGATCGCCAGCGGAACGCTCGACGATGACACTGTGCTACGCGCGCTTACCAATGAATTGGGAGCCGGAGTGACCCGGGTCGACGGACGCACGCACATCACCTACGAACCGCTTCCAGATTCGCACCGCCGCTCAACTGACCCATGCCGGTCATCAAACCTCCAGGAGACAACTTGACCGCCCTCATTTCCTCATCAGGCGGGAAGGATTCGATTCTCGCCCTCGAACGCGCCAGATGGGACGGCCTTGAGGTGTCGACGATCGTGATGATGTTCGACGAAGACGGTGAGCGATCACGCTCCCACGGCATCACGCCAACCGTCGCCCGGGCTCAGGCCGGTGCAATGGGCTGCCAACTGGTGATGCCGCGTGCTTCGTGGTCAACGTACGAGTCGGTGTTCGTCGCCAGTTTGACGCAGCTCAAAATGTCGGGCCACGACCGGGCAATCTTCGGCGACATCGACCTGCAGCCGCATCGCGACTGGGAAGAGATGGTCTGCGAACGGGCCGGGCTGACCCCTGTCCTTCCCCTGTGGGGCCAGGATCGTGTGGCCCTCGCCAACGAAATTCTTGAGTCGGGCATTGAAGCGGTTGTCGTCTGTGTCGACTCACGGAAGCTCGGCGACGAGTTTGTGGGCCGACGTTACGACCGGTCGTTCTTAGCCGATCTACCCCACGGAGTGGACCAGTGTGGCGAGAACGGGGAGTTCCACACCTTTGTTACCAACAGTCGGCTCTTCGCGTACCGCCTCCGCGTCGAAGTGACCGGGCACCGTCCGTTTGTCGCCCCGGCCGAGTTCGGCGGCACGCGGTTCTGTTTCGCCGACCTCGCGCTGCTGTAGCCGACCAGCCCGCTCACGAACCGATTCATATGTGTACTTATTTATCACCCCCGACTGTAGTGAAATCAACCGTGTCGGCGGTCGCCGTTCCCGCTGTTCGACCC
>JANMZO010000475.1:0-8675 GCA_031383405.1 Acidimicrobiia bacterium
AGGTCCTTCTTCAGTACCTTGCCGCTCGGGTTGCGGGGCAGCACGTCGATGAAGTCAACCGACGTCGGGCACTTGTAACCGGCGAGGCGCTCCTTCGCGTACGAGATGATCTCCGGTCCGGTCACCTCAGCACCCGGCTTCTTCACGATGATGGCCTTCACTGATTCACCCCATCGTTCATGCGGTACGCCGATCACCGCCACCTCGGCGATGGCCGGATGCGAGGCGAGTGCGTTCTCCACCTCGGCGGGATACACGTTCTCGCCGCCGGAGACGATCATGTCCTTCACCCGGTCGGTGAGGAACAGGAATCCTTCCTCGTCGAGATACCCGGCATCGCCGGTGCGCAACCAGCCGTCGGCCATCTTCGTCTTTTCGGTCTCTTCGGGTTTGTTCCAGTAACCGAGCATGTTCTGCGGCGAACGCGTCCATACTTCACCGACGTGACCGGTCGGGACCGGAGCCCCCGACTCCAGATCAAGGATGCGAAGTTCCACCCACGGGTAGGGCCGCCCGGCGGAACGGAGCAGATGCGACCGGGGACCATCGGGATCATGGTCCTCGGCGGCGAGTTCGGTGATCGCGCCTGTCGTCTCCGTCATGCCGTATACCTGAACGAACCGGCATTTGAAGACCTTCATCGCCGAGATCAGCGTCTCATTGGTAATCGGCGACGCGCCGTAATTGATGGCGCGCATCGAGGTGTAGTCACGGTCGCCTGCACCGGGGACCATGGACAGAAACTGCAGCATGGCGGGAACGAACAACGCATTGGTCGTGCGGTAGCCAACCATCAGGTCGAGTACCACGCTCGGTACGAACTCACGGACGATCACCGATTGTCCACCGAAGTACATTCCGACCATGGCCCACCCGCAACCCCCGATGTGAAACAGCGGCATGGCGACGAGGTTGATCGAGTCGCGATCGAACCTCCAGTACTTCGATACTTCCTCGAACAGGGTGAACAGGTTCGTGTTGGTGAGCATCACGCCCTTGGGTAGGCCGGTCGTTCCACTGGTGTACAGCTGCATCGAGACATCAGTGATCGCCGAGGTCGCTCCCGGGTCCGTCGTGCCAGCGGCGGCGAGGAAGTCTTCGTAGGACTCCCACTTCGGGTGATCACCGACAACGACGATTTTCGTGACGGACGTGAGTTCGGAGGCGATCTGTTCCATCAACGCGACGAAATCGGGACCGACAATGACAACCTTGGCCATAGCGTCGTTGATCGTGTACACGAGCTCCGGCCCGGCGAGGCGCCAGTTGGCCGCCACGAGAACCGAGTTGATCTTTGCAGTACCGAACGCCACCTCGAAGTACGCCGGACCGTTCTTGTCGATGAACACGACACGCTCCTGGTTGCCGACCCCGGCATCAGCCAGCGCATTGGCCACGCGGGTGGACCTCGCGTCGAGAACCGACCAGGTGACGTGCTCGCCTTCGAAGATCATCGAGGTGGCGTCGGGTGTATCGGCACCCCACTTGCGGATGATCTCGGCGGTGCACATGGGTTTTGACGACATGGATCCTCACTGGGTCGAACGTTGAACTCTGTTCAGGGTCGGAAACGCCATACCGTAATCGTTGGAGAGTTCACGTGCGTAGATCGCGCCACGATCCGCTTCCAGAACGAACCCTGAAGACTATCGGTGGGTCCGGATTCATGCTTGGGGTTACGCCCCCTCGGGCGGGTCCGGTAGGAGGCGTGCCGGTCGGGCGGCAGCCATCGGTTGCGCACAGCCGAATAGATGAGCCGCGGTTCAAAACCCGGTCCGCCCCTCATTTGCACGTCACTCTTCGTGAGAATGAGCTGTTCGGCCCATCCACCAGAAGCCGAATAGGGCCGAAATCTACCAGGTGAGTCCGGATACCGATCGACCGAATGGCCCGACCAAAGGTGAGTTTGGCGATTCCCAC
Organism: Acidimicrobiia bacterium; assembly: GCA_031383405.1. Lineage (GTDB taxonomy): Bacteria > Actinomycetota > Acidimicrobiia > Acidimicrobiales > JANYDT01 > JANMZO01. Next base: position 1,921 of record JANMZO010000475.1, read on the forward strand.
TGGGAGCCCCGTCCCGGCGCAGCGCGAGGTGTCGCAATCATCGTGCGCGGCGGGCCGATCGTCGTTTCGATCGCGGTGGGCCTCGTTACGGCCCGCGTCCTTCCGCGACCATCTGGACTCGGCTGGGTTCTGTGGATCATTGCAATGGTCTCGGCGTCGCAACTCGCGTTGGCGATCGGTGATCGCGGCGCACAACGCCTACTTCCGCTGTCGGCCATGCTCAGATACTCGTTGGCGTTTCCCGACAGGGCCCCATCGCGCTTCGGAGCGGCGCTTCGTTCCGGCAATGTCGAGAAGATGCGCCGCGACGTCGAAGAAACGACCAGGCACGGTCTCCCGGTCAACCTGCAGGACGCGGTCGAGACCGGACTTGCGATGGTGGCGGCACTCAACAAACACGATCGCGGAACTCGGGGCCATTCCGAGCGGGTGCGGGCGTTCTCCGAATTACTGGCCGAGGAATTGGGACTCGACCGGGCCGCCCACGACCAGCTCCGCTGGGGGGCTCTCCTGCACGACATGGGAAAGCTCATGGTCCCATCGGAGATCCTCAACAAGAATGGAAAACCCACGCAGGAAGAATGGGAGATCCTCGCCAAACATCCAGCCGAAGGTGACCGGATACTCGCGCCGTTGGCCGGTTGGCTGGGCGACGCGGCTCACTGTGCGGGCCAACACCATGAACGTTGGGACGGAAAGGGCTATCCCAATGGTCTTGCGAAAACTGAGATCTCGCTAAGCGCTCGTATCGTCGCCGTCGCCGATGCCTTTGCCGTAATGACTGCAGCCCGGGCATACAAAAAACCACTACCGATGGAACTCGCCCGCCAGGAACTGACAAAGAATGCCGGGTCCCAGTTCGACCCGACCGTTGTGCGCGCGATGTTGCGTGTGTCGGTGGGGAAGATGTCGAAAAAGGCTGGATTCTTCACACCGCTCGCAAATCTTCCGTTCATTGGATCGCTGTTGACGACCGCACCGTCAATACCGACCCTGATGACTTCGGGAGCCGCTGCCATCTTTGTTACGGCAGGTCTGGCCGCCCCCGCTTCACCGTTCCAGTGGGCCCACCGGGCCCCGACGCAAAATGCCGGCCTGCCGACGATGCTTGCGCTGACGAGAGAAGCAGACAGGGGCCCTGGCCTCTCGACGTCAGCACAGACGGCACCTAGATCGAAGCGGCTGTTCACAGGCAAACACCCTGATGCCGGTCGCTCGCGGCTCGACGAATCGGAGTGGCCACCTGTTCCGGGCATGGTCACGCTTCCGGACTCTCCGGAGCCCGATCCGATCAACGCCCCGACGGAGCACGGATCCCCGCAGTCCCAACAAAGCGTCGGCCCGACGAACGCGTCGGACGACGAAGCTCAGCCGTCGGCTTCCCTGCCCGACGCCAGCACGTTTACGGCACGGGGCGCAGTCAGCCTTTTCACTTCTCACGAAGAGTCAAGTGCGGGACCGTCAGCACCGGCGCCGACCACTCGGGTGACGACCGCCGATTCGGATACGCCCGAAACGTCGGCGATCAACAACGCCACATCCACAACTTCAATAACGGTCCTCGTGACAACGTCCATCGCATCCACAACCTCAACAACGATCCGCGTGGCAACGACGTCAAACGCGTCCTCTCCACAAACCACTGCCTCCACCACCACACCGAAAGCTTCCCACCGCCGAAGCACGACCATCCCACCAACCATCCCGCCACCCTCAACTGCACCCCTGACAGTCCCACCAGCCATCCTCACACCTTCAACCGTGCCCCTGACAGTCCCTGCGACCACGGCCGCAATCACAACAACGGTCCCCGATGCTGGCGTGGCTACCACTTCTCCGCCGAACTCAACTTCTCCGCCGACCTCAACCCCCCCGCCGACCTCAACCCCTCCGCCGACCTCAACCCCCCCGGTCACCACGATCGACCCTTCGACCACCCTCCCCGCGACACCACCTCCTACAGCCGGCCCACCACCAACCGTCTCGACCACGCCAGGCACCGTACCGCCTTCCGACCGGGGCAAGGGGCACGGGAAGGGCGGGTAGGGCCCGGGGCACCCGCCTCGCTGCTCGCTGGAGCTGATCAATTTGTGAGTGCGCCTATCCTTGCGTCGAAGGAACCCCGACATTGGCGAACGTTCCCGCCGCCAGCAAACCACCGATAACCCGCAATTCCATGCGGGTCGGATTACGTTCTTCGCATGAGAAAACGACTCTTGGCGCTCCTTGCGGGAAGCGTTCTTGGCATCGGGTTGACGGTGTCGGCCGGAGGGCCGTCGGGGGCACAGGTCACATTGAACGTCAAAGTCGCGACCGGCTACTCGCTGACCACCATCGCAGCAGACCTTCGGGTGCCGCGGGCGGTCGTGCAGACCGATGCGAGCACCGCGTACGTCGTGGAGTTCGGTGGTTGGAGCAAGAACACCGGCTCCCTCGTAAAACTCACGAAATCCGGTGGCACCTGGAAAACCCAACGCGTGCTTACGAAGCTTGACCGGCCGGTCGGTCTCGCGAGTGGGCCCGACAAGAAACTTTACGTGGGTGAAGTCGGTCGCGTCAGCCGCTTCGACCCCACGACGGCCACCATCACACTCGAGCGCGTGATCACCGACCTTCCCGGGAGGGGCCTCCATCCGCTCACGACAATGGCTTTTTCCAACGGCCCATCGCCGTATCTCGTGGTCAACGTGGGCTCGTCGACGAACAACTGCGAGGCGTCGAAGAAGACCGGCACCTGTGCTGTGGCCACCGGACCGAACCCGCTGGCCTCGTTACGGCGCTACGACTTCGACTGGACCACCGGAAAAGCGAAGAAGTTCCAGGTCATCGCCCGTGGTCTGCGAAACTCGATGGGTATTGCCGTGCATTCCTCGGGCACGATCCTCCAGGCCGAGAACAGTCGGGATGCAATCGATGAGGCTGATCCCAAGCTCTCCGACGAAGCCCTCCCCCATGACGAGATCAACGTGATCGTTCCCGGGTCGAACTACGGCTGGCCGTACTGCTACGACCGAGCCAGGAACGCTCCCGAGTTTCCGAAGTACAGGTGCGCGTCTACGACGGCTCCGCACGTCCTGCTGCCGGCCCACTCCGCCCCACTCGGGCTCACCTACTGGGGCAACGAGGTGATCGTCAGCTATCACGGATATCGCGACGTCGGGCACCGTCTGGTCGCGTTTCCCGTCGACGCGTCGGGCAGGGTGACGGGCGCGGGTCGTGAGTTGATCAGCGGCTGGGACGACACTGACACCCAGCAGATGGGCGGACCGGTCGGCACCAGCGTCGGCCCCGATGGTGCACTGTGGATAACCGACGACCGCAACAACATGGTGCTTCGCCTGGCGAAATCGTGACGGGAGGATCTCTGGCGGCCATGACGGCCGTGACGGGTTATCAGTGGATCGCGCTGATCGCCACGGCGTTCACCGCCGGAACGATCGACTCGATCGTCGGCGGAGGCGGTCTCATCCAGCTTCCAGGTCTGCTCATCATTCTGCCGATGCAGCCGACCGTTGCGCTGTTGGGCACGAACAAGATCGCCTCGGTGTGGGGCACCGGCTCGGCCGCTGTGATCTACAACCGAAGGGTCCGGATACATCGACGCGAAGCGGTGATCATGGCCGGGCTCGCCGCTCTGGGGTCATTCGGTGGCGCTGCGCTCGCGTCGAGAGTAAGCAGCACGCAGTTGAAGCCGATCGTTCTCATCGCACTGGTTCTCGTATTTCTCTACGTACTCCGGCGCCCGACCCTTGGGGCCCACACCTCTGAGAAGCTGTCGCCGACGACAAGGCGTCGCGTGACCACTCTGGCCGGAGCTGGCATCGGGTTCTACGATGGCTTTCTCGGACCCGGTACCGGGAGCTTCCTGGTGTTCCTGCTCGTTGGTGTCGTCGGGCTCGATTTTCTTCGGGCCAGCGCCACGGCGAAGGTCGTGAACGCCGCGACGAACCTCGCCGCCATAGCGTGGTTCGCTTCGCACGGCCACGTCTTGTTCGATGTGGGATTGGCCATGGGTGCCGCCAACGCGTTGGGCGCGCAGATCGGTGCTCGCGTCGCCATCGGTAAGGGGGCGATCTGGGTAAGAAAAGTATTCTTGGTAATCGTATGCGCGCTGATTATCAAGCTCGGTTACGAGCTCGTGAATACGTGAAGGGGCGATTGGGTGTGAATCCCCGGGCCCAGCGGAAATCACACCCAGTCGCACACAAAACTACGCAGCGGGAGGTGGAACCGACCGGTCGCTCACCCAGTTGCCGTGAAAACCGAACGGGACCCGCTGCGGAAGCTTTACCTCAGCGACCGGGCCACGGGCCAGGTCCTGTGCGTCGAGCACAACGAAACTTGCGTCGGAGCCGTCGGCGGCGTGCGTGAACGTCACGAGCCAGCCGTCGTCTTCGGCCGTGGAACCTTCGCGCGATACGAAGACCGGCTCGCCCCCGCCACGGCCGGGTCCGTAGTCGAACGCCGTGCGCTGACCAGTCACGAGATCGTGTTTAAGGGTGCCGCCGAACGCGTACCCTCCCCTACCGTCGCCGCACACCGTGGCTGAGTATCCGTACCGGTGTTCGCGGGTACCGACACTGTGCGCGTGACGGGGAAACTCCTGGCCGGTCGCATCAATCACGGTCGTGCCGGTCTTGCGGGCCACGGGATCGATCTCCCAACGTTCGAGTCGGGCCAGGCTGTCGCCGAATGGGCCGTTGCGGTCGACATCGAACATCTTGTCGTAGACGCACAGGTCGATCACGACCGAACCATCGGGGCGATCGTAGGCATTGAGCGGGTGGTACGCGTAACAGATCGGCACGTCGATCCACACGATGTCGGACGCGTTCCCCTCTCTCGGCAGCAGGCCCACCCGGGCACCGTAGTCGGGGTTCCACCGCATCGGGAACTGGCTTCCGGCGAACGCTTCGTCGAGGTCGACGGTGACCGGAAGGTCGTACACGACGGCGTACTTCTGCGTAAGCGACATGTCATGGACCATCGACATTCCCATCGGAATGTCGACCGTTTTACGCACCCGCCCATCGGTACCGACGACGAGGTACTGCACATGGTCGAACCATTTTCCCGGTGAGTAAACCACCGCGTGCATTTCCCCCGTGTCGGGATCAACCTTGGGGTGCGCGGTGAACGCACCGGGAAGGGTCCCGTAGAAGTCGTTTCGTCCGACGGTTTCCAGTTCGTAGGTCAACTCGACCGGCGTCGCGCCGGCCTCCACCATGGCCCACGTGGTGCCGGCAAACCCGCCGACGTTCGTGTTAGGGCCACCGCCTCCGCCTGACCAGTTCGGTCCGGAGATCGGACGCCCGAGGTGCTCGGCAACAGCATTGGACCCGACGTAACGGTTGCGGTACCACTCGGCACTGCCACCGCGGAGTCGGATCCCGTGCACCATTCCATCACCGGTAAACCAATGGTGGGTCAGCGGGTTCACCTCGGCGATCGGGTTCGGACCGTTTCGCAGATAACGGCCTTCGAGGTCCCTCGGGAGTTCGCCGATAACCGGCAGATCAAATGCGGTCACCTCGCCATGGACGGGGGCGTAGTTGGTCTCAAGGTACATGTTCATGGAACATCCTCTCCATCGGGCTGTCTTACGTATCACTGTTGCCATAACACTGTTATGGTACATGATGCCGCAGGACGCTCGTCGCGTCAAGCAGAATTGCCACAATGACGACACCCGGCGACGACGACACCCGACGCGCCATTCTCGACGCCGCTCTGAACCTCCTCACGGAACAGGGACACCACGCCCTGACTGTCCGACGGGTCGCGGCAGCGGCCGGGTGTTCCACCATCGGGGTCTACACCTGGTTCGGCGGTAAGGACGGACTCGTCGACGCCCTGTGGGTCGAAGGGTTCGGCAGCTTCGGCGCCGCACTCAAACGGGCCCGGTCCGCATCCGGACCGCTAGGCCGACTCGTGGGGCAGGCCCGGGCATACCGACGTTGGGCCCTCAGCCATCCCTCGCACTATCAACTCATGTTCTTCAATGTGATTCCTGATCACAGACCAGGCCCCGACGCCGCAGACGCGGCGGCCGGCGCGTACGCGTCGCTGTTGGCCGCGATCGAAGGCGCGAGGGGGCGAGGCGAACTTCGGCACGACGACACCGGAACAGTTGCGCACATCTGCTGGGCGATGGTCCACGGTCTGGTCACGTTGCAGTTGACGAACTCAGGTCCCGAGGGGGTCACCGACAGCGATGCGGCCAACGGCCGGGCCTTTGACGCCGCTCTGGAAGCGCTGGTGTGCGGGCTCGCCCACCCCCGGGCGAACCCACCCGCCGATGGCGACCGCCCGATCACGCGGGCTACGCGGTCAAAATCCGTCTGATCTCAACCCGGGTATCACTGAACGCCACCCCACCGCCCCAGTTCACGATCGTGTCGTTGGTAAGTGCGTTTGCCGATTTGCCGTCGGCGTGGGCTGCAGTGTTCCACCCGAAGGGCACAATGACAAGCCCAGGTCTCACGGTGGTTCCGATTCGGGCCCGGAGCTTCAGCGACGCCCGTTCATTGAACACCTCGACCAGATCGCCGTCGCTCACGAGTCGAGCGACCGCGTCGCCCTCCGACAGTTCGACAAACGGCTCACCTTCCCGCCCACCGTGATTTGGTAGGTGTGCATATGAGGAGTTGAGAAAGCGGGTGTGGATCTTCGGCGTCATCAACGAAAGCGGATAGGCCGCGTCGACCTCGGGTTCGCAATAGCCGGGCACGAACCCGTGGCCAAAACTTTCCATG
>JANMZO010000478.1:0-1761 GCA_031383405.1 Acidimicrobiia bacterium
CTGAAGATCGGCGTCGCCGCCGGCACGACGAGCGTCACCTACGTCGAGGGGACCATCAAGCCGACATCGGCTGCTCAGGTGTTCAACGACAATGCCGCGGCGAAGTTGGCGCTTGAATCAAAGCAGATCGACGCAATCGTCAGCGACCTCCCTACGGCGCTGTACATCACCAATGTCGAGATACCGGGAACCAAGGTGTTCGGGCAGATCGAAGGCAGTGGCACCGACCAGTTCGGGCTTCTGCTTTCGAAGGGTAATCCGCTGACCGACTGCGTCAACGAGGCCCTGGCCGCCATCGCGACCAGCGGCGAACTCGCATCGATCCAGACCAAGTGGATGTCTGAGTTCACGGCCGCACCGCTGATCACGCTCGGCTGAGGATCCGCGGGTCAGCAGCTCGAAGCACGCAGTGATTCATATGTCCGCATATGTCTGAGACATCCGACCGGGTCACCACCGGGGCCCGGTCGGGTCGACGCGTTGCCTACGACCGGGCCCAGCGGCGGCGCAGTTCGCTCATCGCAACCGCCAGCACCACCGTGGCCGTCCTCGCGACCGTGCTCCTCGTTCCCCTCACCCCGGGTTGGAAACGGGTGCGCAAGTCGTTCTTCGATTGGGAGACCCTCACCCGGGCGATCCCGCAACTGTGGCGGCCCTTTCTTCTGAACCTCAAGATTTTCGCCCTCTGTGCACCGCTGATCATCATCGTCGGGATGCTGATCGCGATCGCCCGTAACATCCGGTCGCCCGCGTTGATGCCGCTTCGCCTGATTGCGATTCTTTACACGAACATCGTGCGCGGCGTGCCGGTGATCCTGTGGATCACGCTGATCGGCTTCGGCGTGCCAGGCCTGTTCCAGCACCGGGCCTGGTACACGAAGGCGGTGGTGTGGGGTGGCTTCGCGCTGGTCTTCTGCTACTCGGCGTACGTCGCAGAGGTCTTTCGCGCCGGCATCGAGGGGATCCACGAATCACAGCGGGCGGCCGCCCGTTCACTCGGTCTCACCTCAACGCAGACCATGACGTCGATCATCCTTCCCCAGGCCGTCCGCCGGGTTGTTCCACCGCTCATGAACGATCTGGTCAGCCTGCAGAAAGACGTGGCGCTCATCAGCATCATCGGTCCGGTGGAAGCGCTGAGACGCGCCAACATCCTTGTGCAGAAGGATTTCAACTTCACCCCCCTGGTGGCGGCCGCATTGTTCTTTCTCCTCGTTTCGGTTCCGCTGACGATCCTCACCGATCATCTCCTTTCGTCACAACGGCGCCGCACCGGGGCAACCGCTATCCGATGAGTTGCTGACGTGGGTGAAACGCCGAAGCTCGACATTCGCCACGTCGTCAAGGCGTTCGGCGACCGCGTGGTGCTTCGCGACGTTTCGCTTTCGGTCGACGAGCACCGGGTGGTGTGTCTGATCGGGGCGAGCGGTTCCGGGAAGAGCACACTCCTGCGGTGCGTCAATCTGCTTGAGCCGATCGACGACGGTTGCATCTTTCTCGATGGCGTCGACATCTCCGAACCTGGGATCAACCCCGACCCGTTCCGGCGTCGTATCGGGATGGTGCTCCAGAGCTACAACCTGTTTCCCCACATGTCGGTGCTGCGCAACATCACGCTCGCGCCCCGCAAAGTCCTGGGCGAATCCCGGGCCGATGCCGAACGTTCGGGGTACGAACTACTCGAGCGTTTCAACCTGGGCGACAAGGCGGAGGCATTTCCCGACCAGTTGTCGGGCGGGCAGCAGCAGCGCGTCGCGATAG
>JANMZO010000008.1:0-3672 GCA_031383405.1 Acidimicrobiia bacterium
TCAGTGATCTGTCCGTGATCGCTCTTCACTTCCTCGACGGTCGCCCCGAATGCTTTCATCGTGCGGCGTTTCTCCACGCTGAACGCGTCCGAAAAGACGATGTGGAGGCCGTATCCGAGTGCGGCACATACGAAAGCGAGAGAAATGCCGGTGGTGCCAGCGGTGTACTCCACGACAGTGTCACCGGGGCGGAGGCGTCCGTCTCGGATCGCACCTTCGATGGCAGTGCGGGCCATCCGGTCTTTCATACTGCCGGTCGGGTTGGCCCATTCGAGCTTCGCGACGATGCGTGCCCCGCCGCTGGGCACAACGCGGCGCAGTTCGACGAGTGGAGTGTTTCCGATCCCGGCGAAGACCCCGGTCGATGAACTTTGCATTCGACTACCTCGTTCGTGTTTTTGCGGTTCTCCTCCATCAGCCACACGATTCATGCATGGCCCCGTCGGTCCGCTGAAGAGCGTCCCATCAGCGGTGTATCAGCCGTTTGATTGGTATGTGCACACACTAGTTGGTTCGTCCTTCGAAAGCGACACTAAAAGCGTTAACGGCCAGGTTTCCAGCGCATGACCCACCGGCCCGGCCTTTCCCGTTCGGATCAAGCGCCTTGATCGCGAGGTAGACGCAGTCGACACACGGAGCGGACGGACGAGGCGGGTCAGCTCGGCCGATGGCGGAGAAGGCGACGCAATACCTTGCCCGCCGGGTTACGTGGCAGCTCCTCGACCACCTCGATGAGCGTGGGGCATTTGTAGTGGGCCAACCGTTCGCGACAGAACGCAATGACCTCATCTGCATCCAGTTCCGGTGCATCCGCTTCCGGATCGTTGCCCGCCTTAGTCACCAGGAACGCCTTCACGGTCTCTCCCCATTTGGGATGCGGCGACGCCACAACCGCAGCCTCGGATACCAGCGGATGATTCGTGAGCACATTTTCGACCTCGGCCGGATAGACGTTCTCGCCGCCGCTGATGATCATGTCGTTGATACGGTCGGTCAGATAGAGATAGCCATTCTCGAAGTAACCGGCGTCGCCTGTACGGAGCCATCCGTCGGGCGTGGTGAGATCGGTCGTCGCGGCCTCATTGCGCCAGTATCCCGGTGTGTTCTGTTTGCTACGCGTCCATACCTCCCCCACCACGCCATCGCGAAGACGGTCGGCGCCACTCGGGGTAGTCGCGTGCGGACTGAACACACCAATGTCGATGCCGTCGATGGGTCGGCCGGCAGATCGCAACAGCGATGGATCACCGAGGCCGTTCAGATGGTCGATCGGCAGCAGGTAGGTGATCGGTCCACCCGTCTCGGTCATGCCGTAGGCCTGTACGAACTCACAACCGAACACCCCGAGTGCCCGCTCCAGTACCGACGTGGTGATGGGCGATGCGCCGTACACGACCATCACCAGGCTGGACAGGTCGCTGCCAGCGAGCGCCGGACTCTGCAGGAGCATGTAGATCAGGGCAGGCACGAGGAGCGCGTGGGTCACGCGGTGTTCGGGAATCACCCGCAGTATCTCCGCCGGCGTCGGGTCTCCGACCAACACCACCTCGGCTCCCCGGTCGAGGCCCAGATAGGTCCAACCCGTACCAGCCGTATGGAACACCGGTGAAACGACCAGTACAACGCTGCCCGGGCCCCACGTCCACGGCGTCGGTAGAGCAAGGTTGGCGCCGATGCTCGAGTTCGGGAGGACCACACCCTTGGGTCGACCCGTCGTTCCTGAGGTGTACATCAGGATCGCAATGTCGTCGGGCTGGGGTTCCAGTCCCGGATCAACCGCTTCCCTGACCGCCATCCACGACGCGTAGTCGGTCACGGGACTGTCCTGGACCCCGAACTCAGCGTCAGCTCCGATGACGACGATGCGTTCAACACCCGCTGCCGCACATGCTTCTTCCGCGACGCGTGCGAACTCAGCGTCGGTGATCACCACACGAGGTCCACTGTCGCTCAACACGTGTGCCATCTCATCGACGGTGAGCCGCCAGTTCACACCGACCATGGCTCCTCTGGCCATCGAGACACCACACATGATTTCCGGGTACTCGACCCGGTTCCGGCCTATGTAGGCCACGCGTTCTCCGGGCAGGACACCGTCGGCGATCAACGCCTGCCCGACCCTGGCACTCGCGGCATGGAGTTCCGCGTAGGTCCGTGTCGCATCGCCGGACCGCACCGCGACGCGGTCCCCGATCGTCAAGGCCTGCCTGCGTAGTGATGCGGCAAACGAATATGTCATGGATCTCCTCATCGGCGACCGGAAAGGGTCGGTAACAACGTTTCATGATATGGTCAAAAATTGAAGCGGGCCGCATCCGATCGCCAGGAAATGCCAGGCTGATCTGGTCGACCACGGGCAAATTCACCGGTCGCAGGCGCTTCTCCATTCAGATGTTTCCCGTGTCCATACCTTTCTGATTCGAGGATAAATCATGCCCCGTCTACGCCAAATTTCGCGATCAGAGGCCCCTGAAGGGCTCATCACCTCAATGTATAACCGTCTGTTCGGCGACCGCGATCCCGTGACCCAGCCCGGGACCGCGACCGGGACGCCCGGCGACTGGTGGACCGTCTTCGCACTGGTACCAGATGTTTTCCAACACGCCACGAGGGGCTTCGGACTGTATGCGAGCCCTGAGCGGCTGCTCGACCCGGTCCTGAGGGAACTCGGACAAACCCGGGCGGGTTGGCTGCGAGGCAGCCAGTTCGTGTTTTCACAGCACTGCAAGTCATGCCGCGCTCTCGGCATGAGCGAGGAACGCATTTCTGCCATTGCAGCGTGGGGTGTCGCCGACTGCTTCACGCCGATCGAACGCGCGGTCCTGGCCTATACCGATGATCTGGTCGGAAACGGGGGCCGGGTGCACGATGCCACGTTCGCCGCGTTGAAAGCACAACTCAGCGACGAGGAGATCCTTGAGTTGACCTACATCACCTGTATGTACGAAATGCACGCCACGATGTGTCGCGCGTTACGGCTGGAGTTCGACGACCGTGACGAGGTCATCGTCGAGGTTCCTGCACCCGAAGGCGGCACGGCCGGCTACGACGTCGGAGCGGCGATCAGCGCCAGTGAGTAATGCCGAAATGTCTATCGACGAGAGTTCGCCGGATCAACGGCCGATGAACAGTTCGGAGCACACGGGTTTACGAACCGAGTTGGCGCGCGCGTGCCGCGTCATGGCCCATCGGGGTCTCGTTAGTGACATCCTCGGCCACGTCAGTGCGCGGGTCGGCAGCGGGCATCTGCTGGTACGTTGCCGGGGGCCACTCGAACGCGGTCTCGCCTTCACGGAACCCGACGACATCCGCCTTTTGAATCTCGACGGCCAGGGAGACCTCGAAGGCGGGTACGCCCCACCCTCGGAACTGCCGATCCACACCGAGGTGCTCCGCCGACACCCCGATGCCGCCGCCGTGGTTCACGCCCATCCGCCCGCGGTGGTGGCACTCGGGTTGGCGGGTCTCACGCTGCGCCCGATCTTCGGGGCCTTCGACATCCCAGCGGCCCGGTTGGCGGCAGATGGCATTCCCACCTACCCGAGGTCGGTTCTCATCCGTCGCGTCGAACTCGCTCAGGAGATGCTCTCGAGCATGGGCGATCGGCCGGCCTGCGTTCTGGAAGGCCACGGGCTCGTCACCACCGGCTCGACGGTGGCCCAGGCGGTGCTG
>JANMZO010000025.1:0-25617 GCA_031383405.1 Acidimicrobiia bacterium
CAGCTCGGAGGTGAGGTCTTCCTCAAATCGGAGATTCTGGAGTCGTTGTGGAGTCCCGCGTTTGAGGATGCACTGCTTGATGATCTCGGGCGTCGATCGGCGAAGATCGAACGCTCTGCGTGACCGTTCGAGAGTCTGAAACCGAAAGGGAATACATGCCCGCGCCGACAACGACCGGCAAGATCGAGCGGTGGCACAAACAAGGCACAACACAGCGTGGTGCCGTCAACAGGTGTTTGATGCCGTTCTCCCGACAGATCCGGTCATACAGGACCTCACCGGTGCCTGGTCCGAAACGGCCCGTGAACACGTTTCCGTCGGTCAAGATGTTCCGGGACACTATAGGTGCGCATAGCTTTCACCAACGCTTCACACGTCGGACGAGCCGTGGCCCGAGGGACCACGTGAGCGTGATCAAGCGCTGATGATGAACCTTGAGTGGTCATCGATCCCGGACACGATCCTCGCCTCGCCACTACCCTTGATCCTGACGCCGCCGCCGATGTCCATCTGCCACAGCTCCATCGCCTTGGAACGTTCCCACTGCTTGTAATCCTCACGTTTGCGTTTCCGTGCCTCCGGGACCACCAGGTTATGATGATCAAACAGCGATACACCGACGACCGTCCAGGTAACGTCTCCACACCATCGCGACGCAACCGGTAGAGGATCGGGTCCGGGCCTATCAACGGCTCCGCCCGACACGCAACTCCACAATGCGTGCCTCGACCTCCGGGGCGATCTGATGCGGACATAACAACGGCTTCGAACTGTGATCCACCAGACCCTTCAACCCGTCGGCCGCGTACCGTCGCAGCCACTCATCCACTGTTTGCCGGCCAACCAGGTACCGGCGGGCGACATCCACCACCGTGGCGCCGTCCAAGACTTCGAGAACGGCTTTCAAACGTTGTTGATCACGACAGACGTTTAGCTCCACTAACACAACGGGCCTCCTCCGAATCCTAGTGAGCGATCAAACACTCACTAGCGAAGAAGGTGGAACCAGCCCAACCGCGGACCTCAACACCCGAAGTGTCGCCCAGGAACCGGAACAGGTGTCGCCCAGGTACCGGAACTGTCCCAAAAGTGTCGCCCAGGAACCGGAACCACACTGTCCATCATGAGGCGGGACTCCACAGAATCGCCTGTGTGCGAATTGTGTGCGAAACGGCTTGCAGAGTGGTTTCGGGCCTGGGGCAACTGTCCCTTCGACCCGTCTGACCTGGGCGTTTGACTGGAGCGGGTGACGGGAATCGAACCCGCGTTCTCAGCTTGGGAAGCTGATGTTCTACCTCTGAACTACACCCGCAGAACACCAGCAGATTAGCGCCCGAATGGTCTTGCTTTCCACGGAACGCGAGAATGGTCGCATGACCACGTCGTTCCTCACCGAAATCGATCACGTTGCAATCGCCGTGCACGACCTTGAAGCCGCCATTGCCTACTACAAGGACGTCTACGGTGCTGAGGTCGACCATCGGGAGATCGTGGAGTCCGATGGTGTGGAGGAGGCGCTTCTGAAGGTCGCCGAGAGCTACATCCAGCTGCTCACCCCGACCCGCCCGGACTCGCCGGTGGCGAAGTATCTGGACAAGCGCGGTGAAGGCATCCATCATGTCGGCTACCGCGTGTCCGACTGCGCAGCCGCCCTTGAAGCGGTGAAGGCCGCCGGCGGCAAGGTGCTCGATGAGCATCCCCGCCCGGGCTCACGTGGCACAACCGTCGCCTTCATCCACCCGAAGACGACGTTCGGCACGCTCGTGGAACTGGTTCAGGAGTAGAGGCAGGCGATGAGCGGACCGACGGCACTGCGACGTTGGATCCTGGTGGCTGCCGTCGCGCTCGTCGCGCTCGTCGCGCTCGTCGCGTTCGTCGTGGGTACGGTGCCGGGTGCTCAGGCGGCGGCGCTGCCCAAGGTGACGAAGGCGTCGGAAATCGATATGAGCTTCTCCGACAGTTCGACACCTCCGCAGTACCACCGGAGTTGGACGGGTCACGTTCGCAACGGCATCTTCGCCATCACCGTGGATGCCTACGGCACCGTGGTGGCCAAGGGTTCGTTCAAGGTTCCCGTCGCCACCTGGGCTCGAGTCAACGTGTTGCTCCCCAAGGTGAAGTCGGCCAAGTCGGGAGGCAGCACGGCTGGCTGCGCTGGCGGAACGGGACGAACGTTGGAAGTCCGCGTCGCCAAGAAGGTCGTCGTATCTCTTGATACTGAACTCTGTGGCGGCCCCAATCCGCAGGCCGAAGCCACTGATGCCGTAAACAACGAGTTCCTCAAGCTCGTCGGCGACTTCGACACGTTCGCCAAGAGGGGCCAGCCCCCAAAAGCGATTACATAAGCGTACGTGGTAATTCTTCGTCTGGGGCACAACGCCCAATGCCGACACCCCAGGGCAACCTGTGAATCGGGCGAACCGGCCGTTGGTGACTTAGTCTTTCGTGGCGACGGCGTTGGGGGTGACGTTCATTTTTGGAATGTAATCCTCCACCACAGCGTCCTGCTTGTTCAGGGTCTGCGTGGCCTTGAGCACTTCCACGCAGCGGTCGCACGGGCCGTAATAGCGCTGGCTCGTCGGCAGGTGGCAGCGGGGGCAGGTGAAGTCAAGAATCTCGGGAACGTCATCGGTCAGAACATTTCCCATATCGCCAGGTTACCGGTCGGGGGTCGCCGACGCGTACCGTTCAAGCATGCGAAAGACAACAAGACACGAGGACCTGTTGCGTTGACCGCGTGGTCCCAACCTTCCAGGCTCAGTAGGTCGTTACGAGAGCGGTAGCGGTTCTCACTGCGGTGAAGTCGAAAATCGACCGACCCTCTCGAATGCCGCGTCGTTCGTACTTCGTGAGTGGTCGGTTGGCATCGCGTTCGGCAAAAGTGTTGCCTTCCACCCGTAGATGCTCACAGCCCACAGCGACCCGCAACGCCCGCTTCGCATAGTCGGCCGAGTCTGTAGCGACCAGCCAACGGCCGCCCGGCGCCAGTCGCGAGGCGACGAGATCAGCAAACGATTCGTTGATGAGCCGACGCCATTGTTGGCTGGCCTTCGGCCACGGGTCGGGAAAGTATGTGGCCATAACATCCACGGATGCCGGAGCGATCATCCAGGTGAGTACGTCGAGGGCATCAGCTTCGACCACCCGAACGTTCGTTGAACCCTGCATGTCGAGCAGCATGCTCAGGTTTACGACGCCCGGGCGATGAACTTCGATCCCGATGACGTTGTGCTCGGGGTGGAGGCGAGCGAACGCGGCCGTGGAGTCGCCCAACCCGAACCCGATATCGATGGCCAGCGGGGCGATTCGGCCGAATACCCCCATCTGGTCGAGCACCTGAGGGGTCGGCGTCAACGAGATCACCGGAAGCAGCGTCGCTGCCGCCTTCAGCTGGTGCGGGCCGAGCTTGCGCTGGCGGGTCTGAAACGAGCGTCCGGCTCGACCACTCGGCGGGCGCCCGCTGCGGGCAAACGGCACCCCTGGGACCCCTCGCATGGCCGACAATCCGTCCGGGTTGTCGGCATTCATGGTTGAGGCCATGCGCAAATCCTACGGGCTGCGGTCCCCCGGCCCCGAGCACCTCGGCTCACCGATGACCGAACGGGAGAGCGACCACCGGGACAGTCGCAGAGGGGCGCCAGGTCACGACGGGCGGACGACGGGACGCTCCAGGTCGAAGATCTGTTGCGCAAACGTTGAACCCTTTCCCTCCACCCGGTCGGCGAGGTACTGCGCAGCCACAGCGCTGTAGGTGATGCCGTTGCCGCCGAAGCCGAGGGCGAACGAGCATCGCGGGAATTTGGAGTGCCCACCGATGTACGCCAGTCCGTCGGGGGTTTCCGAAAATGTTCCGCACCACGAGAAAGCCACCTCAGTGGGGGGCAGACCGGGGAAGCGCTTGGGCAGTGTCTTGGCGAGCGCCCGGGTTTTGCCGGGGAGCGCGCGTCTGCGTCGAAGTGGGTCTCGGTAGTCCACGTCCTTGCCACCGATAAGGATGCGGCGGTCGTCGGTAGTCCGCCCGTAGATGTACGGGTCGTCGTAGTCCCAGAACAGCAACCCATCGGGAAGCATTCGGTCCAGGGTTGCGATGGGTTCGGTCACGAGGGCAAAGGAACTGTGCAGAACGAAAGGCAGGTCGGGGAGCAGAAGTTTCGTCTCGTAGCCCGTCGCCATGATTACGTGACCGGCGCGTATGGTCGTTCCCCGATTTGTCGTGATTAACGCCTGCCGTTTGCTGAACTTGTACTCGACCGCCTCTGTTCGATCGTAGACCCGAGCTCCTCGGCCCTCAGCTGTGGCGAGAGCGTGATGGCAAAGGGCGTAGGGGTCGACGGACGCGCCATCGACGGACTCGATCGCGGCGGCACCCACGAGGCCCCAGTTCGCCCGCAGTTGGTCGGCGTCGAGCCACTTGACCGCGAACCCGGCGCGGCCCCTCGCCTCGAATTCACGCATGAGCAACTCCACATCCCGCTTCTTGAGCGCCATGAAGAGGCTCGGCGAGCGTCGGAAACCGCAGTTCTCGCCAGCCGCCTGCGTTGCTCGTTCGACCAGTGAAATGCCGCGAGAGCACTCCTGATAGGCAGTGGATGCGATTTCCCATCCATAGGCCGAGTCGAGGTCGATCAGCAGTTCGTCGATCTCGTACTGCAACATCGATGTGCTCGCTGATGTGCTTCCACCGCCCGCGTCTCGGCGATCGATGACGAGAGTGTCAATGCCACGTCGGGTCAATTCCAGCGCGATCAATGAGCCGGTTATACCGGCGCCAATGACCGCGACATCGCAGCTCTCGTTGTGCTCCAGCGGTGGATGCAATGTAAGAAGGCCGTCCCGGCGCGGCCAGAACGGCGTTCCATCGTGCAAATCCATTTGTCATCTTTCAGAAGGTTGGTGGATGACTGGGTATGTTGTCGCTAACCGCGTAGCGCCTTTGCTTCTCCGGCCTTTTGGTCAGTCGGAGAAGCACGACATCTCTCGCAGGTGACCTTATCCGCCGAGTTTTTCTGTCTTGAAGACTTCGGATCCGTCAACGGCACCCACAAAATCGCCCTCAAGCTGGGAAACCGATGCTCCCGGGACCTCAGTCGTCTGACCCGTCAACGTCGCAGCCTTCCCGGCTCCGGTCATCCCGGTGCACGACACCGTGACATGGGCGACTCCTTCCGCCATGGTCGCCTCACAGGTCAGCCCGTTGCTATCCAAAGGGTTCTTAGCGTTGGTGAACTGTTCTTCGCCCTGCTGGGTCGCGATATTCCGAACGGCGGTCTCAGTGGCATTGTCGAGCACGTTTGCTGCAGCTTCCCTGGCGTCGGAAACGGCGGCCTGAGCATCGCTCTTGGCACTGTCTTTGGTCTTGCTGCTGCACGCACCCACCCCAATGGGTAACGCGACCGCAGCGGCCACGATGGCGAGACGACGAACGAGCGGGAGTCTTGGTGATTTGGCGTTGGTGCGTTTTAGTTCCATAGCTGTCTCATACCCGGGGACGCCGTAAGCGAAACGATGATGTGTTGTAAATTTTCCGTTCGATGCGGACAGCGTCCGCGCCTGGTGCCGTGGTTTCGGTCGAACGTTGCCGCCGGGGCAACGCTCGGTGACACCCGTTAGTGTCCAAAGAATGAAGGTCCACATTCTCGACGGCACCTATGAACTGTTCCGTCACTATTTCGCCGTACCCGCTCGCAGCGGAAGCGATGGCCGCGAGGTCGGGGCCATCCGCGGGGTGGTCGAGTCGGTTCTCCAACTGCTGGGTGAGCGCGACGTCACCCATCTCGGTGTGGCCACCGACCACGTGATCGAATCCTTCCGCAACGACCTGTACGCGGGCTACAAGACCGGCGAGGGCATCGACCCCGTGCTGTGGGCCCAGTTCCATCCGCTCGAAGATGCATTACGGGCCATGGGTGTGCTGGTCTGGCCGATGGTCGAGTTCGAAGCCGACGACGCCATGGCAGCCGCGGCACACCTCGTGGCCCAGGACCCGTCGGTGAGCCAGGTGCTGCTTCTCACGCCCGACAAGGACCTCGGTCAGTGCGTCGTGGGAAAGCACATCGTGCAGTTCGACCGCCGGGCGCGCAAGATGATCGACCACGACGGAGTCATCGAGAAGTTCGGCGTCGAACCGGAATCTATTCCCGACTACCTCGCCCTGGTTGGTGACACCGCCGACGGCTACCCCGGCCTGGCTGGCTGGGGCGCGAAGTCGACGAGCGCGGTGTTGGCCAAGTACAGGAAGCTCGAAGAGATTCCGGTCAATCCCGGGCAGTGGGACGTACCCGGACTTCGTGGAGCGCCCAAGTTGGCTGCCACGCTTGTTGCCAACCTGCAAGATGCCCTGCTGTTCCGTCTTATCGCAACGGTCCGCACCGACGCCATCACGCTTCCCGGCGGGGTCGAGGACCTGCGCTGGCGCGGCCCGACCCCTAAGTTCGCGGCCATCGCGGAGTGGCTGGGATCACCGGAGTTGATGACCCGCGCGTCGAAACTCGCGGCGTCGAAAGCCTGAAATGGCTCGCTGTTCGCTGACCACCGAGTTTGTTGTTTGAATCAGGTGAGATTGGGAACCAGTTCCCTGCCTACCGTCGTCTGAAGGAGTATGAACATGAACACTTCCCCCATTGTCCCGTCGACCCCGCACCATCCTTCGCCCGGTCGGTGGCACCGTCGACACATCGCGCTGGCCGGAGCCACGCTTCTCGGTATCGTCGGGTTTGCCATGACCCGGGCTTCGGATCCGGTGCCGGCGCAGTCGACAGCGTCGAATGCAACGCCGCCCCGGAGCGTCATTGTGAACGGAACCGGCCGCGTGAGCGTTGTCCCGGATCGCCTGTTTCTCAATCTCGGCGTCGAGACCCGGGCCCCGAAGGTCGCCGACGCCTTACGAGCCAACAACAAAGCGGCCCAGGACCTCGTCAAGGTTCTCAAAGACAAAGGCGTTTCCGAAAAAGACATCAAAACGAGCCAACTGTCGATCTACCCGCAGTTCGATACGACCGGCCGTCGGATCACCTCGTATCAGGTGAACAACTCGGTCACCGCGACAATTCGCAACATCGCCACCTCCGGCGATCTCATCGATGCGGCAGCGACGGTTGCCGGTGATGCGATCCGAATCAACGGTCTCGACTTCTCCGTAGGCGACCCGTCGTCGGCCCTGGCCTCGGCGCGCGGTCTGGCTGTCAAAGACGCCAAGACGCAAGCGGAGCAGTTGGCGAAGTCGGCCGGCGTCAAGCTGGGCAAGTTGCGCACGATTTCGAGCGGCTCCGATGTCTCCGAGCCCCCGATGTTCAAGCAGTCCGTTGCGGTTGCTGATTCACCGGGCGCCGCGCCGATCTCAGCGGGTAGCCAGGACGTCACCGCTTCCGTCCAACTCGTGTTCGACATCGTGGACTAGGTCCACCGCGTAGCTACTAGTAGTAGTCGTGGTGTCGACGAGAGGTTCGGGCGCTTTTCCGGGGCACTGCGCGGCGCGCCTCCGCACCAGCCAAGAACACGGCCGACACGGTCTGATCAGAGTCATCGACCCTTGGAGGTCGGAGAGGGCTCACTGCGGATATGCACGGACGACGACCGATCCCGTGTGGGAAGCGACGGTTTGTCGAGGGCTCGTTCGGGGTTCAGCGGCTCGGTAGTCGAGCGCCTTGGATGAGGAGCAGGCTTTGTGTTGGGTCGGTGCGGGAGATTGCCACCCAGACTCGTGCGACTGATTTTTCGCCGATTAGGAATGGGTGGCTCAGGACATCCACGTTGAAGTACTCCAGTTGTTGCGCTCCGTAACCGGTCGTGGTTCGTCCGATGGCCGCGAGTCGTGTGGGTGGGCGGGCGTCGAGGTAGCGGCGCCAGAGCTGGTGGGTGCCGCCGGGGCCGCCCCGATCGAGGTACACGCTGCTCGAGTCGGCGCCGACCAGGATGCCGCCGTCCGCGTCGCTGATGTCGAGCGTGCCGTCCGGTCCGTTGGCCGTTGTGTAGAACGCGATGCGGCCGTCGTCCGTTGCCGACCAGACCCCGTCACCGGCGGGTGTGGGCCATCGAAGCGCGTCTGTGCCCGGATTCCCGATGCGGCTGAGTTTGGTCTCGCCCGGACGTAGGCGGTACTGGCCTTGGCCGGATTCGCTGTAGAAGATCGCGGTCGCGCTCGAGCTCAGCAGTCCGTAGGCGAAGGGAAGTGCGACGGCAGTTATGGAGATGGAGTTCGCGGTGGTGTCGATCCTGCGTAACATCCCGCCGGGACCGGCCGCGCCGCCGGTTGTGGGGTCGAGGACCCACACGTCGTCGCCCGCCGCGACGAGCCCGGTCCGTAGCGATTGGCAGATGGTCGGTATGGTAGCGATGAGGGCGAGCGTGGAGGGTTCCAGGCGCGACACTGAGCACGGTGGTGCGCCACCGGCGGGTGCGGTGAGTTCCGCCACCCAGACCGATCCGGCGGCGGTCACCACCGCACCAGCGCCGGTGGTCTCGATTTGGCGGAGGATTGTGCCGGTGAGCGCGTTGATGGCCATGACCCGCCCGGTCCGGTCACCCATGACGAGGGAGGCGTACAGGGTTCCGTCGGGGGACATTGCGACCCCCGAGAGGTGGTAAAAAGCGGGCACGATCTCGACGGGTGGGTTCTCGGGTATGACGGTGGTCGGCGGTGCCGGTGTGGGAGTTGGTGGGTGCGTGGCGATCGGGATGTCGAGCGCGGCGCTGCCCAGTTGGTGGACGCGTTCGGTCGCGACGTACGGGCCGACGAAGCCGGCGTCGTGCGTGACGGCCACGTCGAACGCGCACAGCGAGGCCAGCACGACGTCCGCGATCGAGCCGCACGCCGCGGTGCCGGCCGCCTGGGCATCAGGCGCGAGTTCCTGGAAGGTGGCGACTTTGGACGCCGATGGGTAGCCATGGATCGTGTAGCTCTCCGTGCTCTTGCCCGGCTCGTAGTCGAACAGCGTCAAGGCAGGCGTGACGCGCCACGCCTCCGCAAAGCGCTCGTAGAGGAGCGTGTAACGGTCGTGGCGGTCGCGGGCCTCCGGAAGTGCCGTGCCGTCAGGGAGCCGGGGGAGGCCGATGCCCGGTGCCGATCTGCCGATCAGGCCGGTCCCGCCAGCGATGAGCGCCGGTGACGGGTCGACCGTGACGAAGATCCCGTACCCCGGGCCGCGCGCCAACGCCCATGTGACCGTGCCGTCCGGCAGGACCAGCTCGACGCCGCCGGGGCGGAGCTGCACGCTTGCGCCCGCACCGAGGTCGATCGGGTCGAGACCGGTCTGCGACACGCCGTCGACCCGCAGCCGCAGGCCCGCTGGCGTAAGGTAGACGCCGGCCCGCCGCTCACCCACGCGCACCGCCAGCGCAGTGTTGTTGGTCATCTCGGCGCGCCGTTCGGTCTCGTTGACGGTCTCGACCGCGTCCAGCCGAACCTGGAGCTCGAACGCGTCGTCGGGTGAGCGCAGCAGCGTGAACTCCCCCGCGGCCATGAAGTCGTACGCGACTCTGTCGACTGTGTAGAGGTGTGGATCGCCGTAGCTGCCGGGGCAGCCCCGTGTGCACCTCGGCCGATTCTTCGTCGGGCCGTTGGGAGGCTTGCGTGTCGTGGTCGTGCTGATCGGTGTGGGATTTGCCACGCAGTCGACTGCGGAGTCGAAGCGCTCGGCTCGCATCACGAGCGAGGCGCCA
This sequence comes from Acidimicrobiia bacterium, assembly GCA_031383405.1. Taxonomy (GTDB): domain Bacteria; phylum Actinomycetota; class Acidimicrobiia; order Acidimicrobiales; family JANYDT01; genus JANMZO01. The sequence goes on from JANMZO010000025.1 coordinate 9,658, forward strand.
GCCACCGCGCCGGTCAGCGCGACCGTCAGCGGCTCCTTTGCCGTGATGAGCTGCGGGCCGCGGTACGTCGTCCCCTTCGGGCAGCCGCAGGCTGACAGTGCGACGCACAGCAGCAGCGGCGCGGTCAGGACGCTGTCGAACCCGGAGGCGTCCGCCATGCGGACGTGCCCCTGCGGCTGCACGTGCAGGATCTCGCCCTGCGCCGTGATCGCGTAGTCCCTGCCGGTGTACGGGTCGGCCTCGATGGTGCGGGCACCTCGGCCGACGCTGACCGGAATGACCGTGGCGTGGGCGTCCGTCGTCCACGGACCGGTCGCATCCCACGCCTGGCCGAGCGGGCGTAGACGGGTGTGGCCGGACGCCCACGTGTCGGCGAACGCGTCGCGCGCGTCCTTGACCGCCTCGTCGTACGCCTCCGCGTTCGACGCGTACATCATCTTGTCGAAGTGCAACCACGGGTCGATCTGCTTCTCGCGCATGTGGACGTAGAAGCCGACGGCGTCGTAGCCGCGTTCGAACAGCTTCTTCTCCGGGGTCCTGAGGTACTGCGCCCACCAGTCCAGGCCGAGCCCGGTCGACCCGCCGACCGTCTCCCCAACCCATTCGGCGGAGCCTTCGATGAGCCACGGCTTGGCCGTCTTGGTGCTGGTCCACTCGTTCGCGCCGGACGCCTTCGCGGCCTGGTAGCAGTGGAACATCTCGTGCGTCAGCGACGTCTTCAGCTTGGGGTCGCCGAGGCTCGGGAGCAGGGCGGGGTTGACGTGGATCACGCACCGCGCCGGCGAGAAGTGGTTGCCGAAGCCGAAGCCGGGAGACGTGTACGCGAGATCGAGGCTCTCCTGTGTCGCATCGTCGCACCGGAAGTTCTTCCCGGCCGCGTGCGGCTCCGGGACCGCGGTCAGCGTGCCCTGGATGTTGCTGCACGCAATCGCCGCCTCGCCCGCGCTCATGAGGTCCAGGTCGACGTCGTAGCTGCCGGCGCCGTGGATCACGAACCAGAACGGGATCGTAAGCGGCCGGCCGAGCAGCCGCCCGATCTCCGCACATGCCCCGTCCAGGTACTCGAGGACCTTCGCGTCGGTCGCCGTGAGCGGGTCGGGCACGCCCCGGGAACAGCCCGCGTCGTCGGACGCTCCTTCCATCGGCGCGGCAGTGACGAGCGACCGCCGGAACGACCGCACGACAGGGCCGGTCGAGGGCGCTGCCCTGGGCGCGGTCGCAGCCGCAGCCGCATCGCGAGCCAGGTATCCGTCGAGCACGGCGCGCTGCTCCTGCGTCAACCGAGACCGGTACCCCTGGAGCCAGCGCAGCGCGCCGGTTCCGGACGCGACGAGTGACCGGCGACCCTCGGGCTGTGGTACCCCGGGCATTGGCCCGATCGCCAGCGTGAAGGCTGCCAACGCGGTCTCGAAGCTGACGACGCCGTCAGGGCCGATCCCGGCAAGCACACGGTTCCAGGCCGTTGCCTGCACCGGTGTCGGCGTCGTTCCGGGCTGGCGGGAGTCCTGCCGACGGACGAGTCGATCAGCCACGATCGCAGCGACAAGGAGCGCGATCAAGACGATGCAGACGGTTACCGGACGCCGTAATGAGTATCGATGTGTCGTACTCACGGGTTCAGGTCTCCTTGTTGAGGAATTCGTCTCGTGGCAGTGACCGGCCCGTCGTTGATGGCACAGGAGGGTCGGTGCGGGTGGTGGCGACTGCGACGCCGCACACCTGCAGGTAGACGGCCGCAGCCCAACGTCGAATGTGGGCCTCGGTGGGTGACGTGCACATGAAAAACTCGCGACGGCCGCGCTCGTCGTTGGTCTCGAATCGGTGCTCGATCGAAATCTCCGGGAAACGACGCGCTATGAGCTGAACGTCGAGATCGCCGAGCGGTCCTTCGCGTGGAACGGTCTCCACGAGGTAGCGCGGCATCGTCAGGTTCGTCCGATCATGGGACGCACCATGCGCGAGGCGTATCAGCGGTGTGTCAGCGAAGAAGCGCGATGGTCGCGGGCTCAGGTTCGAGATTCAACTCAGCCAGCGCAGCCCGGCAGTCGTCGAGCGCTCGTCGTGCCCCGGCTCGGTCGCCGAGACCCAGGCGTGCCCGAACGACCAGGCGATACGCGGTCTCGGAGGTCGTCTCGGCGACGAGCGCGGCTTCCGCGAAGACCAGGGCGTCGCGGAGATTGCTTTCGCCCAGCTCGAGTTCCCCGGCGCGCACGAGAGCGTTCGAGTACCGCGTTCGCAGACGCGTTCGAGCCGTCTCGGCCCATGTCGCATGCGGCGCATCGACGAAGGGCTCGCCACGCCACAGCCCCAATGCTCCCCGGTACGCGACGAGGGCGGACAAAGGTCTGCCAGCGCGTTCGGCCGCGGCGGCCTCATCGAGGCGACCGGTCAGCTCCCATGCATCGACGACGAGGTGCTTGTCGCAGCGCAGCGCCAGCCACGGCCCTTCAACCTGAACGAAGAACGGTGGTTGCCGTCCGGCCCGATCCGGCTCGAGCAGATGCTGGAGGTAGTTGAGCGTCACGCGGAGGTTGCGCCCCCCGTCGTCGAGCTCCGGCCACAGGTCCGCAGCCGCCTCCTCTCGGCGGACACGTCCTTTCACGACGAGATAGCAGGCGAGCTGGCGGACCCGCTGTCGTCGAAGATCACCATGGTCGATGCGAACACCGTCGAGTCGCAGTTCGAGAGTGCCGATGACGGCGATGCGCAGCATCGCGTTCCGCGCCCCTGAACGCCCCACCGGAACGGCTCTAGCGGCGGGGCTCATCGGCGAGTCCGAAGTCGAACTCGCCGCGACTAGGGTCGTTGTTGTCGACGGCAAAAATGATCCGAGGGCGTCGATTAAATCATTCGGTGGCGGGTTTTCCGACGCGATGCCCTCGGAGGCCAGCTCGGCGATCCATCGTTGTGGGAGGTGGGTGCGCACGATTCCCGTGTCGGGCCACGTCATCGCCCGAACAACGGAGCGGTCACCGGCGCGTGCGGCAGCGAGCGCTTCAGCAAGCAGCAGGCCGGGCTGGTGGGTCGGGGAGACGGCGTGGCGCGCCCACAGGGCTCGGGTCTCGGGCAGGAGGACGTAGGGGAGCGCGATGGCAGCACGGTCGTACCAGTACCAGCGATCCGAACCTGCCAGCGCGGCGTGCACGCCATCGTGAAGACGGCTAGCGGCGCGGACCTCGTCGCCCGTACCGACGTCGATGGCGGCGGCTGCGATGACGGTCAGGATGGTTGCGAGTGGCCCGGACATGTCGGCGACGAGGTCGACGGCCGCGGCGAGGCAACGAGAGGCATCGTCGAGGTCACCGACCCACGCTGATTTGCAGGCCAACTCGAGGATGGTCTCCCTGCGGAGGAAATCGTCGCCGGTCGAAATGTAGTGCGCTCGAAGGTCGCCAAGACCGTCACAGACATCGTGGACCCTCCCCTGCAGCCAGTCGATGTGCAAGCCTGCAGATACGATGTCCGACGCGAAGCGTCCGGTGGGAATGGTGGTCGTAGCGTCGAGTTCAGCGCGAGCCTTCCGCAGATCGCCCGTGCGCCGGTGGGCCACGCTTCGGTGCCAATGAATGTACGGGAGCCATCCTCCGGCCAGCGCATCGTTGACGCCGGCCAGGGCGGCGAGTGTTTTCGCGGAATCGCCGCGAAGATGGGCGATCGAGGCCTCACCGATCGACGTCAGCACCCGTGCGCTCGCAGAGCCGCCGGCCGCCAACTCGCCGGCGCGTCCCAACAGCACGAACAAGCCGCGTAGATCTCGGATCCACCATCGAACCAGGCCGTCGCGCGCAATGGCGGCGAGCTCACCATCCACATCGCCATTTCCCCGGAACCCGTCGGCGGCCGACTCGAAGAACTCCACTGCCTCCAACGGGGCGCGCGCCTCACGTGCCAGACCCGTGGCAAGCAACGCCTCCGGCACGCGACGCCACACCGGCGGCAGCAGATGACACCAGCGTCCAAGCTCACCAGCAACGACCGGGGGAGTCGCGTACTCGACCTCGACCTCGCGCATGACCGCCACGATCCCCACCCAGTCCTCGGCTTCCGTCAGGAGGTTCACCGCCAGGGTGAAGCGACCCCGGGTGCGATGGATCATGGCCACATCCCGCAGGGTGTCGCGCGCCTCCTCGTCGGTCACCAACCGTCGAAGCGGAGGCCCCCAGAGCGGATGGAGAGCCGCCCAACCCGAGGCGGATCGTTCGACGAGCGGAACTCCTTCGATGAGATCCTCGACGCGACGCGATCGCCCGACGATCGCCGAAACAACCTCGTCGTCGCCGCCGCCGACTCTCGCAAACCGGGCAAGATGCGCGGCCCGTTCGAGGCCGATCCGCTCGAGGATCTCGTCCCACAGGTAGTCGAACACTAGGTCGGCGCCGCCGCTGGCGGTCAGCTCGGCCAGCGCCGGCCATCCAGCCGTTGATCGCAGGAGCCCCGGATCCACGCCGCGGATGGCGGCGAAGTGTTCGATCTCCGAGTGTTCGAATGCCAGATCGGCCTCGGCGAGCCGCTCGAGATAGCCGCCCACAGCGAGTCGAGACGTGGAAACCGGCACGGGATCTCGCGACGCCAGGACGACGTGCCCGTTCCTCGGCAGATCGTTCACGAGCGACGAGAGTACGGCTGCGCCCTGCGAACCCGTTGCGATCTCGTGAACGTCGTCGAAAACGAAGCACACCTCATTCGGCGCCTGCGACGCCACCCATTCGTGGATTGCATCCAGGCTCGGTACTTCCGTCGGAGGCAGGTCGAGGGCCCGGGTCAAGCCCGCGACCAGGTGGTCGGCGTGCTCGTCATCCGCCTCACAGCAGAGCCAAACGTCTCGCCTCGTGATCGGATCGTTCGCGGCGGCATTGGTTTGGTTGATTGCCGTCGTGAGCAAGATGGTCTTGCCGAAGCCGGCCCCCGCAACGACCGTCACCAGTCGGCGGTCCCACCGTCGTTCGAGTCTATCGAGCAGGCGCGCTCGCATCAAGACACCTCGAGGGAGTGACGGGGGTTCGTGACGGAACGGGCGGACGGCCAAGAGCGAATCCTACGCGTGACGGCCGCCGTCGCTGACTGCGCGCTGATGGCCCGCTGACAGGGCCATGTGAGCGTGACCACATGCTCACCACACGACGACCCGGTGCAACCGCCCAACACGGCTGAACTGCTCGGCGAATCGTGCTCGTGGTCGCGGTGGTGACCGTCACCGGGGGAGTCGCCAACATCGGGGCGCTAGGCGCAGCGGCAGGGAGCCCCTATTGCACGGAAGCATCGACGGAGCTCGCGATGCTTAGCGCGATCGCCAAGCAGCTCTCCAGCGGACCGGGCAGCTCGACGCCAGCGAAGCTCAAAGCCCAGATGGTTCCGCTCCTCAAGAAGTACGTCGACAGCTCCACGAAACTCCAGCGCGACGCTCCACCGGCGCTTCGCAATGCCGTCAAGGCCTACCTCGACCAGGGCGGTAAGGCGCTCTTCGCACTCGAGAAGGCAGGATGGGACTTGAAGAAGGTCACGTATCCCGTCTTGGATCCCCCGAATTTCATGACGACGATCGCGCCCCTCGTGGCCTATGCCGAGACCACGTGCGGCGTCACCCTCACGCCGCTGGCCGGGCTCTCGACTGAGACTTCTCCCACATCGAAGCCTCGGAACACGCCCGTCGCCGGAGCCTCGTCGGCCACGCGTGATCCGTGCCGTCTGCTTAGCGCGGCCGACGTCACCGCGCTGCTCGGGAAAACCGTCGTCGGCATCGCAGTGACTGCCAAAGCATCGACGATAGGAACGACCGCAGCCTGCATGTGGGGTGACCTCGGCATCGCCATTCTCGGCGACAAGGTCCCCCGCGCGGGGTGGGAGAAGGCCGAGCGTGACCAGTTGGGACTCGTGGAGGTACGAAGCGTCGGAGAGCTGGCCTTCTATGACAAAGAGCACGACGTCCTTGACGTCTTCGATCGCGGCATATGGCTACAGGTTCGTGGCGTAAAACGCGACGGCCCGAAGTCCCTGATTGAGTCCTACTCCGCTGTCGCGCTCAAGGCGCTCAAACGAATCTGAGGTTTTGGATCCGCCGGCAAATGTCCCGTGCGCAGATCGGACATCGTGGACCAGGTCCACCGCGATCGACCGGCAGATGGCCGGTCGTCTTGCGTTTGGTAGCCCTGCGCTCAGCGCAGGGACCTCACGTCGTGACGTCGGCCCGGGCGATCGAGTTCGCCCGTACGAAGCGCGGAAGCGTGGGCGAACGTCTGGATCGCTTCGATGACCGGGATCAACTCACGTCCGAAGGAAGACAGACAGTAAAGCGGTGAACCGACAGGGTTGGTCCGGTCAACGATTCCCTCCGCTTCGAGTTCGCTCAGCCGCTCGGTCAGCAGCCGGTCGGAAAGTCCGGGAATCTGCTCGCGAAGCCTCGAGTACCTCATCGGTGACCGGGACAGGGCGAGGAGCACCACGCCGGTCCACCGGCGGCCGATCAGCTCGATCGTGTGGTGAAAGTAGGGACAGTAGATCTCTGGCTGGGTGCACGTTTCGTCGTTGGTGGGGTTGGTGCGGCCGGCTTCGCCAGCCCGGTCATTTCCCTGGTGGTGCAAGCGGCGCGCTTCTGCGCGGTGAGGCTCCTCAACCGGCGGTTCTGTGCGCTGTTGTGATGATTTTGTCGACACACACACCTCCCAAACTGGTCACGGCAAACGGGTCACGGCAAACCGGTCACGGCAAACTGGTCACGCATGCTCCGAAATCGACCGAGAGACCGGATCGCTAATGACAAAAGCCTGCCATATCCGGGTCAACCGGGTTTGAAACGCCCACTTGACCGGACCGATGGCATGGTTTTCGCACACCCGCAGGTCACCGCTTGGCTCTGCCCCCTCGAACCGCCCTATCCTTTACGACGCTATGGACCACCCCCTCGCCCAACGTCTGACCCAACTCGAAGAACGAAAGCAGCAGGCGTACAGCGCCGGGTCTGAGCGTTCCGTCGAGCGCCAACACGCAAAGGGGAAGATGACCGCCCGCGAGCGCGTCGAGTTGCTCGTCGATCCCGGCAGCTTCGTTGAGCTTGATCTCCTGGCCCGCCATCGCGCCCACGGCATGGGCATTGAAGCCGAGCGGCCCTACACCGACGGTGTAGTCACGGGTTGGGGCACCGTCGACGGTCGCAAGATCATGTTGTTCGCGCAGGACTTCACGGTGTTCGGCGGCGCTCTGGGTGAGGTCTTCGCCGAAAAGATCACGAAGGTCATGGACCTGGCGGCCTCGGTCGGCGTGCCGTTCGTCGGGCTCAACGACTCCGGCGGCGCCCGCATCCAGGAGGGCGTGGTTTCGCTCGCCAGCTACGGAGCGATTTTCAAGCGCAACGTGAAGTCATCGGGTGTCATCCCACAGATCAGCGTGATCATGGGTCCGTGTGCCGGTGGTGCGGTGTACTCACCAGCCATGACCGACTTCATCTTCATGGTCGACCAGACCAGCCATATGTTCATCACCGGTCCCGACGTGGTGAAGACCGTGACCGGTGAAGACGTGACGCTCGAGGAGCTTGGCGGTGCCTCGACCCACGCGTCGAAGTCGGGGGTCGCGACGTTCGTCTCCCCGGATGAGAAGGCGTGCATCGAAGACGTGCGGTTCCTGCTGAGCTTTCTCCCTTCGAACAACCTTGAGGAGACGCCGCGGGTCGACAACGGGGATGATCCGGAGCGCTCATGCGACACGCTCGGTTCGATCATGCCCGACAGCCCGAACCGGCCCTACGACATGAAGAAGGTCATCCGTGAGGTGGTCGACGACGGCGAGTACTTCGAATACTTCCCGAAGTGGGCGGCCAACATCACGTGTGGCTTCGCCCGCATCGATGGCCACGCGGTCGGAGTCGTCGGTAACCAACCCCTCGTGATGGCCGGTGTGCTCGACATCGACTCGTCGGAGAAGGCCGCCCGTTTCGTCCGTACATGCGACGCGTTCAACATTCCACTCGTGACATTCGTCGACGTTCCCGGGTTCATGCCCGGCACCGACCAGGAATACGGCGGCATCATCCGCCACGGTGCCAAACTGCTCTACGCGTACTGCGAAGCGACGGTCCCGCGCATCAGCATCATCACCCGCAAGGCCTACGGAGGCGCCTACGTGGTCATGGACTCGAAGTCGATCGGCTCCGATCTGTGTTTCGCGTGGCCCACAGCGGAGTTGGCCGTGATGGGTCCGCAGGGTGCCGTCGGTATCGTCTACAAAAGGGAGCTCGACGCCGCTCCGGATCCGGCGGCTCGCCGGGCCGAGTTGGTCGAGGAGTACACGGAGCGCTTCGCGAATCCGTACATCGCAGCTGAGCGTGGCTACGTCGACGACGTGATCGACCCGAAAGACACCCGCAAGATGCTTTCTCGGGGACTGTCGCTGTTGCGTACGAAAAAGGAAGAGTTGCCTAAGCGCAAACACGGGAACGTGCCCCTGTGAGTTCGGCCGGCTCACCCCAGCAGAACGTTTCACCGATCGCGGTGTCACCGGCTCCGTCCGACGAAGAGTTCGTGGCGATCTTCGCGGCCCTTGAGCTGGCTTGGCCACGCTCCGTTCTCGTGGGCCCGGCGCCGGCGCTGGCTCCGGAGTCACGTGGCTCGTGGAAGTGGTCCGGCCGCTGGTGGAACCGGCGAGCTTGAGGGTGCCCGGTTGGGAAGCCGACCGTGCCGCGACGTTCGGAGGATTGCGCCCGCTGAGCGGGCGTTTGTATCCAAACCTCGTGGCCCGGCGGCCGGCTGGTGCCCGAACGGGCATTGCGGCCTTCCCAGCCGGACGCCCGCCCGCTCGGTAGAAAACGGGTCGTGCCCATCGACACTGGAGCCGTGCTTTACGACGCCGGAGAGTCGGTTCGCGAGATGATCCGCCAGCGCGGCGGAGTTCCAGCGAACATCGAGATCCTCTTCGACGCGCCAACGAAAGACTGGGCCGCGCGTCGCAGTGGCCCTGCGATCGATGTCTTCCTCTACGACATCCGCGAGAACCTCGACCGACGGCATGCTCTATTGGAAGATGTGCGCGCTGATGATCTGGTGAGCGGCCGCAAGTCACCAACCCGCTGGTTCAACTGCTCCTATCTGATCACCGCGTGGACGCAACGGCCCGACGATGAACATCGCCTCCTTGGTGGGATCCTTTCGGGACTGGTGACGGTGCACGCGGTTCCCGCCGACTGTCTGAAGGGTTCTTTCGTCAACTCGGAACGGGAGCTGTTCCTGACGGTGTGCCGACCACCCGGGCAGGAGCGGTCGATCTCCGACATCTGGTCGGCGCTGGGTGGCGAGTTGAAGCCGTCCATCGATTTGGTCGTCGTGGTTCCCTTTGAACCCACGTCACTCATTTCGGTCGGTCCCCCGGTTCTCGAAGCACCCTCGTTGTTCATCAACGAAGGCAGTGTGCGAACGAACGTTGAGGCGAATGCGAAAGGCAAGGCGGCAAAGAGCCCCGAAGTTGAGCGTAAGCCCGGCTATCGACGGGCCAAGGCCCCGGCCGGGAAGGATGGAACAGCGTCGACGACGTTGACGCCAACCGAACACGGCATCGAAGAGTTGGCCGGCGGAACCGAAACTCAACCCGGACGCCGCTTCCGCTTCGCGGTTCACGAGCCGCCGGGCTCGTCGAAGTGACCACCGCAGCTCTGATCGACGCCGGTGTCGGGGAGCGGCTTTCGCTGTTGTCAGAGCATGTCCGACGCCTGGTCGGGGAACGCCGATCGACCGATTCCGACCCGGAGAACCCGTACCGCGGGCTGTACGTCAGTGACGACGAGGCCGGGCGTCTGGCCGGTGAATCCGGTGAGCGGGCCGTTGTGTCCGAGATGCAGGGATGGCAATCGTTGCCCGTGCCAACGACCGCGTCGCGTCTCGGCCGGGTCGCCACTTCTTTCGGACTCGACGCATTCGATCTCGACTTGCTCGTTATCGCGTTGGCTCCCGACATCGAGCCGAGATTCGAAAAGCTGTACGGCTACCTGCACGATGACCTGACCCGGCGTCGCGCCAGTGTCGGATTGGCGCTCGAACTCGTGGGCGTCGGGTTCGGCGATCCAATAGGTCGTACCCGTTTCGCTCCGACCTCGGCGTTGGTGGGGCGCGGGCTCGTCGATGTCGAAGAGCCGAATCGGGCGATGCTGACGCGTCCGCTTCGGGTGCCGGACCGGGTGACCGACTTTCTGTTGGGAGTAGATCACAAAGACCAACAACTACGCGCACTTAGTATACCTTCAGTGATTCTCGACGGTCCTGATGTCGACCGGTTCTCGATGGTGTTCAAGAACGGAGCCCGGTTCGTGTACTTTCAGGACGGACCGTCCGGTATCGGGGCGGCGATCGGAGCGAGTGCCCTCGCGGCTGCGGGGTGGGAGCCAATGACGCTCGACCTGACGCGACTGGCCCGACGCGAAGACGCTGATCTGGTCGTGCGATCCGCAATCCGTGAAGCGCGGTTACGAAGTCGCGGCCTGGTCGTCATAGCGCACGACTCGGTTACCGACCTGGTTCCGGAAGTCATGTCGTTGCTCGTCGAAGGTGACTGGCCGACCGTCGTGGTGGGCCCGGAACCTTGGAATCCGGTGTGGTCACCTGATGCAATCTTTGGGGAAGTCGCTCCGAGGCCACACGGTTCGACGGTCGCCGGAATCTGGGCGGCGGAACTGCCCGAGATCAGTGCGCCGGTACTCGATGAAGCAACGTGCCAACTACGCCTGCGGCCCGACCAGATTGTTCGTGCCGCCGAACTGGCCCGCCACCATGCCTCGATGTTCGGGCAGGGCGTCGACGTCGGACACGTCGCGGCCGCCGCGCGCTCGCAAAACTCCGCGCGCTTAGAAAGACTGGCCCGCCGGATTCGCCCTGCTGTGTCCTGGGAGGAACTTGTCGTGCCGCCCGACGTGCAACGCCTTCTTCACGAGATTGAGATCCGTTACCGCCGGAGAGACGTGGTGCACGGTGAGTGGGGTCTCGGGGGCAAGAACAACCGACGGCTCGGGGTCGTTGCGCTCTTCGCCGGACCGAGCGGGGTCGGCAAGACGATGGGAGCCGAGGCGCTCGCTTCCTCGCTCGGTCTTGATCTGTATCAGGTGAACCTGGCTACCGTGGTTGACAAGTACATAGGTGAAACCGAGAAAAACCTGGAGCGGATTTTTGCTGCGGCAGAAGGGGTGAACGGAGTGATCCTCTTCGATGAGGCCGACGCGTTGTTCGGGAAGCGTTCTGAGGTCAGCGATGCGAAGGACCGGTACGCAAACGTTGAAGTCGCGTACCTGCTGCAACGACTCGAGTCATACGAGGGCGTGGCCGTCCTGGCGACCAACCTGCGTACAAACATCGACGACGCCTTCACCCGTCGGCTCGACGCGGTCATCGACTTCCCCGAGCCCAGCGAAGAATACCGTTGCATTCTCTGGGACCGCTCGCTCGGCAAGATCGTTACGCGCGCAGATGATATTGACCTGGACTTTCTCGCTGACCGGTTTCAACTCTCCGGGGGCAACATCCGCAACATCGTCGTTGCTGCGGCGTTCCTCGCCGTGGCCCGTGACCACACGGTCTGCATGGAGGATCTCGTGCGGGCCACCGCCCAGGAGTACCGCAAGCTGGGCCGACTGTGCACGGCGGCCGAGTTCGGCCCGTGGTTCGATCGGCTCGACGACTGAGCGAACGCAAGAGGTTGCCCCTAAGGGCAACCGATGGTGCCCTGAGGGTCGTCCGCCGGGAACTCCACGATAGTGTTCCTGTCGTAGAGAGTGGATCTGTTCTGGCGTCGTCGCAAGGAGTTCCCCATGGCCGAGTTCGATACCGTCGCATCCGAATCGTTGCGGCTTCGGCGTCCCCTGACGCCGATTGAAACCGGTGACCAAACCGGAGTGTCGTCGCTCCAGTCGACGATAGGCAACGCGGCCGTTGCGCGAATGCTCCAGCGTGAGGCACCCGAGGAAGAGGAGCTACAGGCGAAGCACGATCCTGCCCTCGCGCAACGCGAGGGCGAAGAGGAGGAAGAGCTTCAGGCGAAGCACGATCCTGCGCTCGCGCAACGCGAGGGTGAGGAGGAGGAGGAAATGCAGGCGAAGCACGATCCGGCGCTGGCTCAACGCGACGCCGCACCGGAAGTGGGACTGGGTGGCGGAGGTCTGTCAGACGGCCTCTCGGGTCGAATCGATGCAGCGCGGGGTTCAGGCTCGCCGCTCGACGACGGAACGAAATCGACGATGGAGGGGGCGCTCGGCACCCCGCTCGGTGGCGTACGGGTTCACGTGGGTGGTGAGTCCGACGCCTTGAACCACGCGATCACGGCCAAGGCGTTCACGACCGGCGACGATGTGTTCGTCCGCTCCGACCAGTGGGCGCCGGGCAGTTCGTCGACCCAACGTCTGATGGCCCACGAGCTCACCCACGTGGCCCAGCAGCGTGAGGGACTGGCTGGCGGAAGCGGGTCGGGTATGTCGGTCGGAGCATCGGACACCGCAGAAGAACACGAGGCCGACGGCGTCGCCGACGCGGTGATGCAGCGCGTGACCCAGCGCACTGATGACGACGATCACGTCTGAGGTTTGCATGGCTCCGATTCCGCATTTCCACACGAGTGGCTGTCATTTGGCCATCGGAGCTGAAGGCGTTTGATGCTTGTTCGACCTCATGGTCCCGATCGGGGGCGACTCCGGATTGCCGTAGCGCTCGTCGCAGCTGCGGTGCTGTGCGTCGGGACTGCGCACCGGGCAGACGCTCAGGCGACCTCAACACCGCCGTTCACCGCAGGAGTGGTGGTTACGGGTGACGCGCCGCCGGGGCTGATTTACAACCTCCAGGTGTCGTGCTTACTCCTCAGGAGCTCGTTCAGCCAGGTGTACCAGTTTCAGGGAACGGGAACGGTTGCGGTTCCGTCTTCGGGAGGATGCGACATCGTCGAGTGGTACACAAATGGTTCAACAACCGGCTACACCCTCGTTTCCGTCACGAAGAACGTCATCACCGACCGGGTGCAGAGCGTTACCTGGGTGTGGCCGTCACGAACCGGGTCGAGCACCTCACCGACCAGACCTACGACACCTACTACGACGGCGGCGCCGGTTCGGGTACCGCCGAAAATCAGTGTGGACCCGGTCGACTTCGGGAATCTGCTGATTGGCAAGTCGGCGACGCGTCAGACGGTGGTCCGCAATATTGGGACGATCGCAGTCGTGGCGCGATCGGCGGCTGTGAGTCCGCCGTTCAGCGTCACCCAGCCGACCTGCGATCTGCAACCCGGGGCGACATGCACGGTCGATGTGACGTTCTCGCCGACCGTGCCACGTCAGGAACAGGCCACTCTGACGGTCTCCGCGGCAGGTGCCAACGGCCTCGGTGCTGTCGGCCAGGCCGCGGTCACGGGAAACAGCGAGGACCGGGGTGATGTCGTGCTCAGTACACCACAGTTTCAACCGACTCCGGTTGGACAGACGAGTCCGGTGGCGGACGCGACGCTGACGAACGTCGGATCGCTTCCGTTCAACGTGAAGAGCGTGTCGGTGGCCGGACCTTTCGTCAGCAGTGGCAACAAGTGTCCGGTCCTTCTGCAGCCCGGCCAGACCTGCACGCTGCAGTTGGCGTTTCGGCCCACCGCACCGGGCCCGGCGACGGGTTCGGTCTTCGTGTCCTTGGCTGGAGCGACCCTGCTCGACCTGAGAGGGTCGCTCAGCGCCGTCGCCCCCACGCCACCGAAGGAGTCGTTGGTGTTCGATCCGTCGACCGGAGCGTTCGGCAATGTCGCCCAAGGATCGCCCCCGACAAAATTGAATGTGCGCTTAGTAAATAATGGGACAATTCCGCTGACGGTGGCGGGAGTTGGCGTTCCGGTCACCAGCGGCAAAGGGGCGAAGAAGGTCGTCCGCTATGTCGCCCCGACGGGTGCCATAACGGTGTCCGGCTTATGCAAGGGGAAAGTTCTCCAACCGCAGGAATCCTGCGATCTGGTCGTGACATCGGTGAACACGGCGCCCGGGCCGAGGGCGTTGAATCTGCGGGCGGTGACCTCACTCGGTTTCGTCGCCGACTACGCAGCGAAAGGTCGGGTCCTGCGTCGGAGCCTTACAATCACGGGGCCGGTGCAGCTCGGGTTGCTCGATCCCACGACTCCGAAGATCGCGAAGGTCACGGTCACCAACACCGGCGAACTACCGGTCACGGTCGCTTCAATGGCGCTCACCGATCCGGCGAAGAGCGGGTTTTCGATTTCGGGTGACCTCTGTTCCAAAGCAGCGCTCGCGGTCGGCGCAAAGTGCACGCTCAACGTGCAGGGTCTGCTGACGGTTCAGCCTCCGGGGGTGGTGAAGGACCGACTCGTGGCCAAGGGAACCGCAGGAGAAACCGGACAGGCCGACGTACTCGCCCGGTCACCGGGCCGAGCGATTGCCCTCGTGCCGAAGGTGCTCGATTTCGGGCAGGTTTCGCCCGGTGCAACGGTGTCGCGCAAGGTAGCCGTCCGCAACATCGGCGATCTGCCGGTGACCGTGAAAGACGTCGTGATCGCCGGAGCCGGAGCCCCGGCGTTTGTCACCGTGACCGGGGCAAACTGCATCGGTGCGGTCGTGGCCGCCAAAGGCCAGTGCGTGATCACGATCAACGGCATGTCGAACACCGCCGGGGCCTACGCGGCGACCATCACGGTCACCGGAACGCAGAAGGAGACAGCGTCCGCCTTGCTGCGGATGAGGGTCGGCGTTGCGCCGACGACAACCGGGGTACCTGTCCAACTCACGGCCGCTCCGACAACGATCGTGCCGTGCCGGCAGACGCTACGTGCGGCATCGGCCGGGCCCCGTGGTCGACCGATTGCGTTCTCCGGGGACGGGTTCCCGGCGAACGCGGTGGTGCAGGTCGGTTGGGAGACCCGCACGCCGTTGCCCTTCGTTGCCGATGCCAACGGCACGATAAGCGGTTCCATCATGGTCTTCAGCGATGAAGCTTTGGGCAGCCGGACGCTGGTCGCGACCACGTCCCCCCCGGGGTCCTGCCCACCGACCACCGCTCAGGTGCTCATCGTGCTCGATACGGCATCGCCCCGTCGGCCGCTGACGCGCACCCGCCCCGTCGTCCGCTGACCCGCACCCGCCCTGCCTGAATCAGGGTTTTATACCCGTTCGGGCAGCAGTGTTCTGAGATGCTTTTGCGGTGACTCAACGATCCGGTCGTTCCTTCGCGTCGAAGTCCAGGGCGGGCGACAGGAGTGCGAGGTCCAAGAAGTCGGGATCACCGACGACGGGCAGCCACATTGAACCGAAGACCGGACGGTCAACTGACGACCTTCAACAGGCGGTCGGCAACGCAACGGTTGGCCGGATGCTTCAGCGGCGACCCGATCACGCCGCCACGACGACGGACCGGAAAGCAGCTGCTGCAGCCAAGGCCGAAGCCAGGGGCGAAGCAGAACTGCTCGCCATGATGGTCGAAGCCGTGATCACGTCGCCGGCGGTGGGCGCCGATGACATCGCCGGCCTTTCCGCCGCGCACCAGAGCTTCATGGTGCGCCTCTACCAGGTGGTCCACAATCGGCCCTTCGACAAGACGAAGGAGGCGCAGTTCACCGCGGCGAGTCGGGAGGCCGACCTCAACATCGTCGAGAGCACGCTGCCGAACATCGCCGGGCAGTTGCTGTTGACGCCGGGCGGAAAGATCCAAAAGCAGAGGCTGGAGGCGCGCATCCGAAGTGTCACCTCGGATGTCGTTCGCAACGCGGTCTGGGTCCAGGCTCATGAAGACGGTCTGCTGGCGGCTCAGCTGGTGTCACGGCCGGTTCAAGAAGCGCGGGAGTCCGCACTGGCCGTGCTTCGCCAGACGTATGACGTGGCTAACAAGCTGCTCGTCGCCCCGGCCGACGCGGCCAAGGGCGATCTGCTCGGCCCGACCGCGAAAGAGGTGAGCGACGGCATCGGTGTAGTCGTCAAGGTGCTGAAGACGATTGATCCGAAGGAGTATCGCAAGTCCATCG
>JANMZO010000096.1:0-10610 GCA_031383405.1 Acidimicrobiia bacterium
GCGATGTCAAGTCGGTTCGCCGCCTCGGCTTCACACCGGCGTCCACGCTGCGCGACGCGCTCGAAATGGCATCGGATGTCGTTGGATCAAACCCCTCGATCACGCATATTCACAACCCACCGATTTTCCTCGCCGACGTCCAGTAAAGGTAGGCCAACATATGAAACTGTCGTCCTCCAAGCTCACCGACGTAACAGGCGTCAAATCCTTATGCCTGCTTACGATTGCCGTTTCATGTGCCGTGATCGGCATCCGGATCATGCTCCGGGGGCGCGTGTGAACGCCAAACCGGTCGGAGAGAGTCGAGCTGACGATAAGCCGTGGCGTCGCGGTCCGATGATCAAAGCGATCCGTGACCGGATCTCCGGCCCAAGAATCCTGCCGGCCAAATTCTCGGCCTTTCCTTTCGCCGCCCCTACCCGCCCCCGCAAGGCCGACGTTCTGCCCGAGATCTCGGACCTCGGCATTGACTACAACACCGACTGGGCCCGCGAACCCACGGCCCGGGTCGCCCGCCGGGCCATGCAGGAAACCATCCTGAAGGCTGCCGTTCGGGGACTCGCGTCACCAAGCATTCGAGGCTTGGACCGGATCGCGCACCTCGACGGACCCGTCGTCTTCGCGCCAAACCATCACAGTCATCTCGACATCGGCATCATCCTCCAGTCCATTCCGAGGCGGTTCCGCGACCGTACCCTCGTGGCGGCGGCGGGTGACTACTTCTTCGACAAGAGGTGGAAAGCCGCGGCGAGCGCCCTCCTGCTGAATGCCGTTCCCATCGAGCGGAAAAAGGTCTCTCGACGCTCGAGCGATCAACTCCTCGCGCTCCTGCGAGACGACTGGAATCTCATCATCTTCCCGGAAGGCGGCCGCTCTCCCGACGGCTGGGGACAGGACTTCAAGCCCGGCGCTGCGTTCCTCGCGATCCGACGCGGTTGCCCGGTCGTTCCGATTCACATCAAAGGCACCGACGAGGTTCTTCCGAAAGGTAGGAACGTTCCCCGTCGCCATTCGTGCACGGTCACGTTCGGCGCACCGCTGTTCGCCGAACCTGACGAAAATGCCCGCTCGTTCAACCCGCGCATCGAAGCCGCCGTATCGATCCTCGCCGACGAGAACGGCACCGACTGGTGGACATCGCGGCGAAATGCTGCGTCGTCGGAGACTCCCGCGTTGACCGGCCCTTCGACGAAGTCGTGGCGGCGCGAGTGGCTACGAACCGCGTCCAAGCCGAAGACACCGGTCACCAAGAACGAGAAAAAGCGCGCCTGGCCTTAGGAGACGTGAGTGGAAGACGTCAGTTAGAAGACGTCAGCGGAAGACGTCAGTCGAAGACGGCCCTTCAACCTGTGCGGTGCCGAAGCAACGAGGGCCCGTGCGCGGTGCACAGGCCCTCTTCGGCGTCAGGACTGACCCACGTGTTACTTCGGGCGACTCGCACGCCACGTGAGCTTTGGTGAACCCTGAAAGCCACCGGTCGAGGCACCTCGCGCACCGGGACGACCGCCAGGCTTGCCGCCGCCATAGCTCGGACGCCCACCGGGACCGCTTGGCCCGCGGGTGTCGGCCCGAGCACCCGGCCGGTCCCCATTGGTCCAAGAACGACTGCCCGGCGCACCGGATGACCAACGGGCCGTGCCCTCACGGGCCGGCCGCTCGGACTGTGACCCTCGATCCCTGTCGCGGTCACGATCGAACGGACCTGGTCGGGGGGCGGGCCGATCCGAACCGACGCGCGGCGTCCATTCGGTCCTAGGTCCACCCGAGCGGAAGCCACCTGGACGCGCGCCCCGGTCGGGACGATCCCCGGCGGCCGGACGGTCATTCCACGATGGTCGGCCCCGATCAGGTCGGGCACCCGGTGCGGGACGATCGCCACGAGGCGCATCCCAACGAGGGCGGTCACCATCGGGACGCGCACCCGCTGCGGGACGATCGCCACGAGGCGCATCCCAACGAGGGCGGTCACCATCGGGACGCGCCCCCGGTCGGGCACCGTTACGGTCGTTGCCAAAGCGCCCTCCAGCACGATCGCCGCCCGATCGGTCGAACTCGGGACGTCCCGCACTCGGACGCTCCTGCCACGAACGAGCCGGACGATCAGAACCTACTGCAGCACCGTCTCCACGGGGTGTCCACGGTCGGCTCTCGCCACGACCGGAGTCTCGTGCGCCATCACGCCCACGGTCTCGGCTGAACGTCCGTTCACCGTAAGGTTTGGCCGGACCGCCGAAGCGATTCTCCGCGCGACCCGCGCCAGTTCCATGTTCAAACCCACCGGCCCGCGCGGGACGCTCCGCCCGGAAACCACCGTTCGATGGACGCTCTGAACGGAAGCCACCTCCAGCGGGTCGGCCACCATCGCCCGCCCAACTTGGCCGGCCACTGCGCTCCTCAGATCGGGCCGCGAAGCGGTCGTGTGAACCCGGTCCCGAATTCGACCAGCTGCGATCACCGGCGCCACGGGGACCCGACGGGGGACGGAAGTCGCGACCGCCACGATCGCCCCGGTCCTTCCGCTCAAAACCGTTAGGCATTCCCGGATGGTCGCCCCGCGAACGATCGCCCCAGGACCGCCCGCCCTGTCCAGCGGCCGGAGCACGCTCGCCCCATGCGTCCACATCGGGATCGGCCAACTCCTGCTCGTAACGCGCTTCGGTGCCGGCCCACTCGTCGACCTTCGCGGCACGCGGCTTTGCCGTTGCCTTAGCCACCGGACGGACCACTCCGTCGACGCCATCCACGCCATCGACGCCCGCCAAGGCGTCATCAAAGCTCAGATTCATCCCACCGTCAGTCTCTGTCAGCGCACCCACGTAGGCCGGCTTCGGTGAAAGCCGAACCGCACGGATCAGCTCACGCGCTTCGTCGGCGCCGGAGTCGTCAACGTCGACGCCGAGACGCTTGAACATCACCGCGGCTCCCTTCCGCTGTTCTTTCCTAAGCATGCTTACGACGACCCCGGTAGCTCCGGCCCGAGCGGTACGGCCCGAACGGTGAAGGTAATCCTTGTGCTCCTGAGGGGGATCGACGTGGACGACGAGGTCCACTGCGTCGACGTGCACACCTCGCGCAGCCACATCGGTGGCGACCAGGGCCCGAACCCCGCCGCTGGCCCAACGGGCGAGCGCCTTGCTGCGAGCCGCCTGGGTCATACCGCCATGCATGGCCAGAGCCGAGACGCCGAGATCAGTCAGGGCATCGGCCGTTCGTTCGGTCGCAAACCGGTTCTTCACAAAGAGGATCGTCCTTTGCGACGCATCGCAGAGGTAAGCGAGATCCTGGAACTTCGTAGGAGTTGCCGTACCAACGGCCAGATGCGTAGCCCGACGCATGACGGCTTCGTCGTCGTCGTCTTCGCTGGAGATCGAGTGCGTGACCGGGTTGTCCATGTACTTCTTGACCAGGTGCTCCACGTCGCCATCGAGGGTCGCCGAGAACAGCAGGATCTGACGCTCTTTGGCGACCGTGTCGAGCAGCCACGTGACCTGCGGGGTGAAGCCCATGTCGGCCATGCGGTCAGCTTCGTCGACGACGACGAGGTGCGTCTGCTCAAGGCTCATCTCGTTGCGGTTGATCAGGTCGGTCAATCGGCCCGGCGTGGCCACAGCGATGTCAACTCCGCGTCGGAGATCCTCTATCTGGCGCATCATGCCGGCACCGCCGTAAAAAGCGGTAACCCATCGGCCTTGGGCCCGGGCGAAAGGCGTCAGCGCACTCGCCACCTGCTGCGCAAGCTCGCGGGTCGGAACGAGGATCAACGCGGTTGGCATTCGACGGTTGGCCTTCTTCACCAACTGCACAACAGCGAGACCGTAGGCCAGGGTTTTGCCCGACCCGGTCGGCGCTTTGCCGCACAGGTCGCGACCGCTGAGCGCATCGGGGATGGTGATGGTCTGGACGGGAAACGGGGAGTCGATGCCTTCTTGGGCAAGGATATCTACAAGGCGCGGCGCGAGGCCGAGCGCAGTAAATGCGTTCATTCTATTCGGTTCTTTCTCAGGGGACGGCTTGCCTCAATCAACCCCGAGGTTTGCCGACGGCTGCCACGTGCAGCGAGACGAAAATGATACACGATCAGCGCGCATACAAGTCACGGTTCGCAGTGACCTTCGCCACGCAGAAAAATAATCGACGGCGGCGGGCCCCCACCTTGCATTCACTTCTCAACAGACGCTACGAACGCGCCGACTCGGCGGCAACCAACGATCCGAGGTCAGCCGCCATCACGTCCGGGGCCGGCTCGACGGGAAGCTGCGCCGATGACGTCACCCCGCTGAGCACGAGGCCGAAACGGGCGCCCATCGTGCGTGCCATGCCGCCGTCCGTGGAAGGTCGATCGCCGACCATCAGGAGGGACCCGCGTGTCTCTACCGAAGGGTCCGAGCCGAGCCCCAATCGATGAAACACCACCGATGCAGCCGGCGCATTCGGTTTTCCCCCGAAAACCGGCGTCACTCCAGCGGCATAGGCAATCGCAGCAATGATCGAACCCCCTCCCGGGATCGGCCCGTCAACCGTCGGGTAGGTCGGGTCATCATTGGTCCCTATCAGCCGGGCACCGGAATGAACGGCCTGAAACAACGTCTGCAGTTTCGAATACGTGAACTCCCGATCGAATCCCGCAACAACCACGGTCACTGCCGGGTCGGAATCTCGAACGCAACGCACGCCCCGGAGGGTGAGTGCTTCGACTATCCCGGGACCCCCGCAAACCAAGGCAACCTCACCCGGTTCAACCATCTCAGCGGCCGCCTGGGCTGAAGTACAAAGTTCATCGGGGGCCACGTCGAGTCCCATTTTCCCCATCTTGGCGACGTACGCGGCGATCGTCATCCACGAGTTGTTCGTGAGAAACAGGACCCGCTCACCGGCCGAGCGCAGTTTCCGGACGGCATCGAATGAACCGGGAATCGGCGTTTCGCCGAGCCAGAGAACACCGTCGAGGTCCAAGATCCAAGCCACGCCTCCCTTCGTACTACAGAACTCGGGCGCTGCCCGCCCCCTGCGTTGCCGCGAGACGGCCTTTGACTGGCCACCCCGGTTGGGCGTGGCCACGCTGCAGTGGAGCCGTTCGAATTCATGGTCCGGTTCGCGGCGGCAAGCGCATCTCCGCGGAAGTACCTTGAACCTCGTTAAGCGCCAGACCTGTCAGTACGCCGGGTTGTCTTTCTCCTCGACATTCAACGCACTTCCGCTTCAGTGCACTAGACAAAGAACATGACCGTGTTTCGTCCCTTCGCCGCGCTCCGATATTCCGAATCATCGTCGATGAGCGAGTTCATCGCTCCACCGTATGACGTGCTTAGCGCGTCGGATCGGAGCGCCCTAGAGGGTCGGCATCTGTATAACAGCGTGCGCATCGATTTCCCGCATGGGGCCGACGACGCCGGTGCCTATCTCGACGCCCGAGCGTTGCTCGAGACGTGGCTCGATGAGGGGGTGTTGCGCGTCGATACGACGCCGACATTCTCGATCTATCGAATGACGGCCACCGACGAATCCGGTACTACGCGCCAGACCACCGGTGTTCTCGGTGGTCTCGGACTCGAGCCCCCGGGAACCGGCGACGTCCTTCCTCACGAGGAAACGACGTCGAAAGACAAAGCCGACCGACTGAATCTCATTCGGGCGACCCGCATCAACACGTCACCGATCTGGGGCCTCTCGCTTACACCGGGACTCGGCGCCACCCTTGAGTCCCTCACCACCGAGTATCCGATCCTGGCCGAAGCAACCGACGAGGAAGGCGTGCTTCACCAGGTCTGGAGAATTGACCGACAGCACGATGTCCGGACCATTCAATCACTGGCGGAACACACCCCGGTCGTGATCGCCGACGGCCACCATCGCTTTGAAACGGGCCTTGCGTACCTGGGAGAGCGCAGCGACAGCCCTGGCGACGCGACCGCAATCATGGCGTTGCTGGTCGAACTAGCGGAAGACCAACTGGTCGTTCGGGCCATTCACCGTCTGGTCGAGTTGCCCCAAGGCACCTCGATCGAGGAGCTCATCCACGGACTGGGCGCGTTCTTCGACGCATCCCCAACAACGTTCCCGGGGCCGGATGTGGTCGAGGAGATGGCCGCAGGTGGATTCCTCACCCTCATCGGGCCGACCGCCACATGGATGCTGACGCCCAAACCAGGGGCCTTTGACGCAGCCGTGAACCTCGACTCGATCCGGGTTCGCCTAGCTCTGGCTTCCGTAGCGCCACAAGCCGGCGTTCGGTACCAACACAGCATCAACTCGGTCACGTCTGAGGTCCGAAGCAACCAAGCGTCGTTCGGCATCCTCCTGCGCCCCGCCACGGTGGCCCAGATCCGTTCGGTGGCCGACAGTCGCACCCGGATGCCGGCGAAGACAACGTTCTTCTGGCCCAAACCCCGAACCGGAATCACGTTCCGCTCCGTCGACTAGCAGGGTGCTGAACCGCCGGCCTACCGTCGCCGAGCGCTCCCCGGTGCTCGGGCCACCACATCGCATACGGTGCGGGAACGAACGCCTCGAGGTTGGCAGAATGTCCGTGAAAGGACACAGCGCCCAAGCTGATCACCGGCGAAGGGTCCACCGATTGTCAAATCTGTGACGACTACGCTGCACACGGCCCTGTCTGGGCACTATCTCTCTTCCGTTCGACTACCTGGAGGCTTCCGCAACATGGCAAAGCTCGATGTCACATCCCTTCTCGGCGATCAGGCGGAGAGCCTGCTCACGCACAAGTGCTCGACCATCGACAAGTCGACCCTTCACCTTCCGAATCCCAACGTCATCAATGAGATCTACTCGCAGACCGACCGACCGATTCCGGTCCTTCGTAACCTCGCCTCGATGCTGACGCACGGTCGCCTGGCGAACACCGGTTACACCTCAATTCTCCCGGTCGACCAGGGCATCGAGCACTCGGGCGCCGCGAGCTTTGCGAAGAATATGACGATGTTCGATCCCGCCTCCATCGTCGAGTTGGCCATTGAAGGCGGTTGCTCGGCGGTCGCGTCAACGTTCGGAGTTCTCGGAGCGGTGGCCCGCAGGTATGCGCACCGCATTCCTTTCATCGTGAAGGTCAACCACAACGAACTGCTCAGCTATCCGAATCGAACCGACCAGGTCCTTTTCGGAAATGTCCGTCAGGCTGCCGACCTCGGTGCGGCCGCTATCGGCGCCACCATTTACTGGGGTTCCCCGGAGTCGACGCGCCAACTGCAGGAGATCGCCGCAGCATTCGACCAGGCCCACCAACTCGGCATGTTCACGGTGTTGTGGTGTTACGTACGCAGCGCAGCGTTCACCGTCGACGGCAAGAATTACGAAGTATCAGCCGACCTCACAGGTCAGGCCAACCACCTCGGCGTGACAATCGGCGCCGACATCATCAAGCAGAAGCTCCCTGAAAACAACGGTGGCTACAACGCGCTGGCCAAATTTGGCAAGACCGACAAGCTCGTTTACGAAAAACTCACCACCGATCACCCGATCGACCTCACGCGCTGGCAGGTCGCCAACTGTTACATGGGCCGAATCGGGCTCATCAACTCAGGCGGCGCTTCGGCTGGTGAAAGCGACCTCGCTGAGGCCGTGCGCACAGCAGTGATCAACAAGCGAGCCGGCGGCATGGGCCTGATCGCCGGGCGCAAGGCGTTCCAGCGGCCGATGGTCGAAGGGATTTCTCTCTTGAACGCGATCCAAGACGTCTATCTCGATCCAGCAATCACCGTCGCTTGATCGGACTCCCGGCAAAGCACGATGGGCTGCTCGGCGCCGCAGCCCATCGGTTATGCCTCGGCAGCCTGGTACCGGCTCGTTACAAGTTGCCTAACCGGTTCGCGACATCGGCAAACTCGGCATCTGCGTTTGCGATGCGCTCGAACAGAACTCGGGCCCGCGGTACGTCACCGGCGCGTTCGTAGAGATCGGCCAACGCATACCAGAGCCGAAGGTGATGAGGTTTGGGCCGTTTCGACGACAACGACGCACGCTCCATCAGCTTGATCGCGTCGCCAAGGTTGCCCTGATCCGCCAAAGCGCCTGCGGCAACGATCCGTCCCTCGGCGACAAGGTCAGCCGACGGTGACGAAGCCGACAGTTCCTCCCAGAGTGCTTCAACGACGTTGTAGTGACGCAACGCCCGATGGCAATCAGCCAGAACCGGGTTCTGTTCCACCGAGCCGGTGATTTCGCAGAAATGCTGCAGGTGACGAATCGCTTCAGCCCACTTACCCTGCCGGTACAGGCAAAGACCGGTCAGTTCCCGGACAGCGGCGACATCTGGAGCCTCTTCGGCGAGCGGCTTCAGGATCCGGAGTGCGTCGCCGAAGCGCTCCCGTTCAAACGCTTTCGACGCGTCCATCAAGCCTTGCTCGAGTCGAGCGCCGCGGCGGGCACCGACGGCAGCGTTCAATTCTTTGGCCACCGCTTCCGGCGCGTTGCGGCGCTTCGCCGTACGTGCGTCGGGCCCTCCGGCATCGACATCCCGCTCAACGGTTCGAGGCGAATCGTCCACCGACGAATCGACGTCGAATGAGCGTTCCCATCCAGCCGCTTCCCAGGGTTTCGCAGCCTTTTTAGCCTTTCGCTTGTCCTCCAGCGGCACTTCCTCGATGATTTCGTGCTTACGCAGCGGACGCGCTTCAATCGCTGGAGCCAGGAGCGTCTCGGACGCGTGCTCGCGCTCAATGGCCGAGCGGTCTACACCCCATGCTCGAGTCGGACGATCCCTTTCGATATCGCGTTCGGGCTTCCGACCACCACGGTCATCGGTCCGAGGATCTCGATTGAACGCCCGGGGACCCCGGTCCCGGTTCACGGCGTCACGGAAGGCGTCAGCCGCGGCCGGCCGGCCGCCCGGTGGACGACCACCAGCGGATGTGCGGTCACGATCCGGATTCGGCCGACGCGGACCATCTGTACGCGGTCGCCCACCGTCGGGCCGAAACCCTCCGTCTCGTCCCCCTCTGTTGTCGGGCCGCTGTTCATCTCGTCGGGGCGCTCCCGTAGAACGAGGTCCGTTGAACTCCGACCCCCGCGGCGGGCGACGGTCGGGGCCCGAAGCCCCGAACCGGTCGGGACGCGGCGCGTTGAGACGGTCGGGCCGGGTACCACCTGGAACTCCTCGGGCCGGCCCGGAACGATCTGGTCCTCCACGATCGGGACGATCTGGGGACCCGCCGTCGCGGGAGCGAACGGTGTCACGGCCAAAGCGATCCTGCGATGGCGCCGATGGGCGACCTTCGTCGCGACCTAATCCGCCTCGTTCCCGATAACCAGTGCCACCGGGTCTGGCCGGGCGATCTGACCGAGCCAAAAAACCGCCCCTTCCTGCAGGAGGACGATCTACACGCCCACCGGCGGACCGGTCACGGTCACCCCAGGCTGGACGGTCGCCCCAGGCTGGACGGTCTCCCGGGCCTGATCGTCCACTCGGACGTCCTGCACGATCCGGGCCGCCCCTGTAGCCTCCCTCGATGCGCGGTTCTACGCCGAAACGACCGCGAGAAGGCCGCCCAGGTTCCGGCCGTGCAGTTCGCTCACCCCAGGCCACGTCGCGTCGACCGAGATTCTTCGGCCGTTCAGATGCCCCAGCACGTTGGCCGACCGCGGCGGGTCGAACACCGCCACGGGACCCGGCAGGCCGTGCGTCACGCGACGGACTACTCCTGGGGCGATCCTCGCGTTCCCTGAATCGTTTTGACGGGTCATCGGAATCAGACATAGGGGGCTACAAGATACTCCCCTTCACGGACAACGCCTGACAACCTCGACAGCAGCCCCAAGCTTCAGGAAAACCGAGCGAAACGAACCGCAAAAACGAAAAGCCCCGCAGCCGTGAGGCGCGGGGCTAATCAAGAAATCCGGCGGCGACCTACTCTCCCGGGAGGATGACCTCCAAGTACCATTGGCGCTGGCGAGCTTAACTTCCGTGTTCGGAATGGGAACGGGTGTGACATCGCCGCTATGGCCACCGGAAACCTAAGTCTCCAGATCAATTGCGGTTCTCTGACCACTCAATAGCGAGCACAAGCATAAATAAATCCAAGCCCTCGGCCGATTAGTACCGGTCAGCTGAAGACCTCGCGGTCCGTACACTTCCGGCCTATCAACGTGGTGATCTAACCACGGGCCTTACCAGGTTAACCCTGTGGGAGAACTCATCTTGAGACGTGCTTCGCACTTAGATGCTTTCAGCGCTTATCACTTCCGCAGGTGGCAAACCAGCCGTGCCTTTGGCAAGACAACTGGCACACCAGAGCTGCGTCCGTCCCGGTCCTCTCGTACTAGGGACAGCCTCTCTCAAATCTCCTTCGGTTGCAGCGGATAGGGACCGAACTGTCTCACGACGTTCTGAACCCAGCTCGCGTGCCGCTTTAATGGGCGAACAGCCCAACCCTTGGGACCTGCTTCAGCCCCAGGATGCGACGAGCCGACATCGAGGTGCCAAACCTTGCCGTCGATATGGACTCTTGGGCAAGATAAGCCTGTTATCCCCAGAGTACCTTTTATCCGTTGAGCGACGACGCTTCCACACGCAATCGCCGGATCACTATGCCCGACTTTCGTCCCTGCTTCACTTGTAGGTGTCGCAGTTAAGCTCCCTTTTGCCATTGCACTCGACT
>JANMZO010000102.1:0-15388 GCA_031383405.1 Acidimicrobiia bacterium
GGACCACAGTGACGTATCGGCCCTCACCGAGGTGCTTCGCGACCGAAAGGTGCTCCGGTTCGACGACCAGTCGACGCTCGGCCACAACTACTCCCAGTCGCGCGAGGCGGCGATCAGGATGGGAACAAAGTCGACTGTCTACGTCCCGCTCCCCAGCACTGGCCCGCCACTTGGGATCTACGTCGCCAGAAGGGAGATCGATCCGTTCACCGACGCGGATGTCGAGCTCCTACAGTCCTTCGCCGTGCAGGCGGGCAACGCCGTCACGGCCGCGCAGCAGCGCAGGGAGATCGACCGGCGTAACGGCGAGCTGGCCGAAGCCCTCAAGCTGCAGACCGCCACTAGTGAGGTACTGCGCCTCATCAGCGCCCACCCCGGCGACCTTCCCACCGTACTGGCCGGCGTAATGGAACGGGCCGTGGCCCTATGCGATGCCCAGAACGCCGCGATCAACCAGATCCAGGGCACCGAGATGCCGCGCTCAAGGGCAGTGACCATCGCCACGCACGGCTACCCGAACGACGTGATCGGGATGTCGTTCGGAGGGATGACGTCGGAGCGGGCGGCCGACGTTCGCGACCGGGCAGCACCGATCTTCATCGAGGACTGGCAGGCGATTCCGACTGACCGCCTTCCCGTCGGATACGCGGAGCTCATTGCGGCCAGTGGGGTCCGCAGCACCGTGATGGTGCAGCTCCGCCAGGAGGAAGCGGTGTTCGGCTACATCGAAGTCGGCCGCTTCGAGGTGCGACCGTTCAACGACCACAACGCCCGCGTGCTCCAGACCTTCGCCGAACAGGCGACCATCGCGATCGCCAACGCGAAGCTGTTCAACGACCTCGATGCTGCGCTGGAGCAGCAGACGGCAACGTCGGAAGTACTCGCGCTCATCAGTGCCCATCCCGGTGAACTGCGCACCGTGCTCGAAGGAATCCTCGAAAAGGCCGCCGCGCTGTGCGGCGCCGATGCCGGTGCCACGATGCTACGCATCGCGGGCGCCGACGCCGATGCCAACGCAACGCCCCGTGTCGATGCGCAAGGTGACGCTATCGGCGATGACGGGCTCAGGGTCGCGGCAACGTTCGGTGATCGCATCAGGCCACTGCTCGGTCGGGAATTCCGCATATTGAACGCAAGCCGCATGGCGCGCGACCTTCGCCAACCGGTCCTGGTCGACGATATGGCCGACGACATGGCCGGGTTCCCCACGTTCGCGGAGTTCGACATCCGGTCGTTCGTCAGCGTTTCGCTGTTCGACGGTTCCGAATGGATCGGCAACCTCAACCTCTACCGCCAGGAGGTTCGACCGTTCGATCCGCAGCAGGCGGCCGTGTTGCAGGCCTTTGCCGACCAGGCCGCCATCGCGATCGCCAATGCGAAGCTGTTCAACGACCTCGACACCGCACTCGAGCACCAGACCGCGAGTGCCGACATCATGCGGGTCATCAGCTCATCGCCGGGCGACCTCGATGCCGCGCTGCCCGAGATCGGCAACGCGGCGAAGCGTCTGTGCGAAGCCGATCATGTCGCCATCATCTTTGCCGATGGACCCAACTGGCGTGTCTGGGATCACGTACGGGGAATACGGGTGCGAGAAGACTCGTCTCCTGGTCTGTCGCCTCGTCTCGCCGAGAGCACGGTTTCCAGAGTGCTCGAGTCCGGTGCTCCCGTGCAGTTCGTTGGGAACATCGAACGTCTCGCCGAGGAATACCCTGGCACCGCCGCAATTGCCCGAAGCGACGGCCTCACCGAAGTCGCTCTTCTCACGGTGCCACTACCGGGTCGGGCCGGCCCGGTCGGAACGATCATCGTCCGCCGAAACGCGGCACGACCGTTCGACGACAGCCATATCACCCTGCTTCAGGCATTCGCCGATCAGGTCGTCATCGCGCTCGACAACGCCGGCCTGTTCAACGCCCTCGAGGAACGCAACACCGAACTCGGCGAGTCGCTCGAACTGCAGACGGCAACGTCGGAAGTACTCGCGCTCATCAGCGCACATCCGGGGGAACTTAAGACGGTCCTCGACGGTATCCTGGCCCGGGCCCGCGACCTCGTCGGGGCAGAACTGGGTACGGTGCTTCTGCGACGCGGAGAAGTCCTGCGTTGCGAGGCCGCCCTCGCCGGGGAACAGTTCGTTGGGCTCGAGGAACCGTATGACCGACGCTCTGCCCAATTCGCGGGCGGACCGTTCTACATCAACAACGAATACACGCCGTCAGGCGGGGAAATCTCAAACACCGATTGGATGGCCATAGCTGCGGAGCGTGGCATCTCGCGCTCCATGGCAGCCACCATGGTGCAAGACGGCGAGATGATCGGCATGATCGCGCTGTTCCGAAACGGAGAGCCGTTCGACGAGCGGGATGCACAGATACTCAAAGCCTTCGCCGACCAGGCCGCTATCGCCATCAGCAACGCCAAGCTGTTCAACGACCTCGACGCCGCACTGGAGCAGCAGACGGCCAGCGCCGAGGTCATGCGGGTCATCAGCTCGTCGCCGGGTGACCTCGAGCGGACGCTGCCCGAGATCGCCCGCACGGCGAAACGATTGTCGAACGCCCTCGATGTGGTTGTCACGCACCGGCGGGGCGATATCGATATCGTCTGGAGCGAGAGCAATGGCTTTCGGTCTTCTCCGGCGGACCGGTCACTGGGTTCCGGCGAGATCCTCGGCTCCGTGGTGTCGTCGGGCACTTCAGGGCAACTTGTCGGACCGGTTGACTCCTGGGTCACCGAGAATCCATTAGTGGCGAGCCGCGTCAAGGCAGACGGAATCGAAAACGGGGCCGTGCTGTTCGTTCCTCTCCGAGGTCGCGAGGAAGTCGAGGGGCTTCTCATCGCCCGACGCGACGTGCCGGTCGCATTCTCGCCCGACGAGATCCGTCTCCTCGAAGGCTTCGCCGACCAGGCGGTCATCGCGCTCGACAACGCCGGCCTGTTCAACGCGTTGGGGGAACGGAACACCGAACTCGGCGAATCATTGGAGTTGCAGACGGCAACCTCAGAAGTCCTCGCGCTCATCAGTGCCAACCCGGGTGACCTGAAGGCCGTATTCGACGGTCTCCTGAGCAGGGCCGTAAGGCTTTGCGACGCCGACTGCGGTGCCATCTCTGTCAATCACGGCGACATCAACCGCATCGAGTCCGTCGCCGGACTGCCGATCACCGAGTTGCTCGGCATCGAGTACGAGGCGGGTCTCGTTCGCAACGCTGGTCCAATAAGTTCCGCTGACATACTCGCCGACGAGGCCAGGAAGGACATCCCCGGGTTCTCCGACATCTTCCGTGTCTTCTCGGCCCACAACGTCAGGTCACACATGACCATCCCACTGGTCAACGACAGCCTGTATCTCGGGAACATGAACCTGTACCGCATCGGTGTCCGACCGTTTGCCGAAGACCGCTTCGCGGTTCTGCAGACCTTCGCCGAGCAGGCCGCGATCGCCATGAGCAACGCCAAGCTGTTCAACGACCTCGACGCGGCCCTCAACCAGCAACGCGCCATGAACGACGTGCTCGACGCCGTCAGTACCGCCCGCACCGATCTGCTGCCCGTATTCGAGGCGGTGACCCGACATGCGTTCCGGCTCTGCGACAGTGCGACCGCGAGCCTCTATCTCCTTGAGGGTGAAACGCTCGTGCGTGCGGCCTCGCAAACAAGCAGCGGTACTGCCGCGGAAGGAATCGCTGCCGAGTGGAGTGCCGCCGGCGTCGGCATTGGCTGGACCATTCCCTTGACACGGGTTGGTCTCCACCCGGCCATCGATACAGCCCTCACCGGGACGACGGTCCGAATTGATGGCGCAGCCGGACTGTACGAGCAGTATCCGGATTTCCCACCGCTGACAGGAGTGCAATGCGCTCTTACCCTTCCGCTGCTGCGCAATGGTTCCATCATCGGCGTCCTCGCCTTCATCCGAACGTCGGCCGGGACCTACTCCGATTCCGACGTCGGGCTCCTGCAGACCTTCGCCAACCAGGCCGCCATCGCCGTCGACAACGCCCGACTTCTCAGGGAGATCGAGGAGCGCAACACCGACCTCGCCGAGTCGCTCGAGCTGCAGACCGCCACGAGCGAGGTGCTGGCCCTCATCAGCGCCAACCCGGGCGACGTGAAGACCGTGCTCGACGGCATCCTGGCCCGCGCCCGTGATCTGGTCGGGGCGGAGTTCGGGTCCGTGTTGCTGCGGCGCGACGATGTCATGCGATGTGAGGCACAGTTGGCCGGAGCACACATACTCGGCGACGAGCGGCCCTTCGAGACATACACGTCTCCCTTTGCCGCCACAACGTGCATCATCGAAAACGACTACGACCCGTCGACATCGGCGTCGGCGGAGTGGGCGGCTGAAGCCACCGAACACGGCGTCACCCGTCACATCAGAGCCGCACTGCTGCGAGACGGCGAGTTGATCGGCGTCATCCCCCTCTACAAGTCCGGTGAACCGTTCGGCGAACGCGACGCCGAGATCCTCAAGACGTTCGCCGTGCAGGCCGCCATCGCCATCAGCAACGCCAACCTGTTCAACGACCTCGACGAGTCGCTCGCCCGCCAGACGGCGATGACCGACGTGCTCGACGCAGTCAGCACAGCCCGTTTCGATCCCACGTTGGTATTCGAAGCACTCGTGCGTCACGCGAACCTCCTCTGCGGCGGAACCGGCTGCAGCGTGGCCACCCGTGAAGGCGACACGTTGGTCACCGTCGCAACTTCGGGACCCCTGGAAGGCGCGGTGGGAACACGCGCGGTTTGGCCGATCGACGCGTCGACGATGCGCGGTGCCG
The DNA here is from genome assembly GCA_031383405.1 of Acidimicrobiia bacterium. Taxonomy (GTDB): domain Bacteria; phylum Actinomycetota; class Acidimicrobiia; order Acidimicrobiales; family JANYDT01; genus JANMZO01. The sequence continues at coordinate 4,788 of JANMZO010000102.1, forward strand.
CGGCTCTGAAGAAAGAAGTCGTCCACGTCCGGAACTGGAACGACGAACCGTCCGACCGGTTCCCCGAAGCGACAGCCCGGATCGCAGGATTCCAGAGTGCGCTTGCCATTCCGATGATCCGCAACAACGAAGTCGTCGGTGTCGTGGGTTTCACCCGCGCCAAGCCGGGTGGCTACACCGATGCTGAAGTCTCGCTGCTCAAGAACTTCGTCGACCAGGCGGCCATCGCCGTCGACAACGCCCGACTCCTCCGAGAGATCGAGGCCCGCAACTCGGACCTCGCTGAGTCGCTCGAACTGCAGACCGCTACGAGCGACGTGCTCGCCCTCATCAGTGCGAACCCGGGTAACCAGAAGTACGTGCTCGACGGGATCCTGGGACAGGCGAGCCATCTCGTCGGGGCGCTATTCGGAAATGTGTGGCTCCGCAGAGACGACGTGTTCCGTCTTGAGGCGTCGTCGGCCGACGAAGACATCGTCGGGAGGGAAGCCCCCATCGGCGACTTTGCTGCGCGTTTCGGGCAGAAACCTTTCACCCTCCACGATGACTACCGGCCCTCAACATCGACGGCAGCGGCGTTGCCGTCGTGGCCAACGATCATCGCCGCCCGCAATATCACTCGTCGGGCCGTGGCCCGGCTGGTGCACGAGGGTGAGTTGCTCGGCATGATCGAGGTGTACCGATCAGGTGAGCCGTTCGACGAGCACGACGGTCGGATCCTCAGGTCCTTTGCGGACCAGGCCACGATCGCCATCAGCAACGCCAAACTTTTCAACGATCTCGACGCCGCGCTCGCTCGCCAGACGGCGATGACCGACGTGCTTGATACTGTGAGCACTGCCCGGATTGACCTGCAGCCGGTCTACGACGCGGTGATGCGACACGCCGACCGGCTGTGCGGCGACCAAGGTTGCTTGATCAGCGTCGTCGAGGGTCAAATGATCCGGACGGTGGCCGGCAGCGGTCACCTGGCTGCGACTGTGGGGCGCGTCATTCCCGTCGACCGTTCGACGACGACCGGCACCATCGTCGTGACCGGAAGGCCACTTCACATCACAGACATCGACCAGTTGGACGATGACATGCTCACGAACTCCAGTGTGAAGACATCCCCGCAGCGCAGCGCGTTCGGCGTGCCAATGCTGCGCACCGGCACGGTCATCGGGACCATGTCGTTCAGCCGGATGGCACCGGGCGGCTATTCCGAGACCGAGATCGGGCTCCTGCAGACGTTCGCCAACCAGGCCGCCATCGCCGTCGACAACGCCCGACTGCTCCGCGAGATCGAGGAGCGCAACGCTGAACTCGGCGAGTCGCTGGAATTGCAGACAGCGACGTCGGAAGTGCTGCGCCTCATCAGCGCAAACCCGGGCAACCTCGACGCGGTGTTCGACGGCATCGTGGCCCAAGCCGCCCGATTGTGCGACGCCGACGGTAGTGGGATCATCCGTATCGAAGGTTCCGAAATGGTTCTGGTCGCGACCAGCATCGTCGAGAACCGCTCCATGGTCGGACTACGGCTTGCAATACCTCCCGAAATCGACCGCACGCAGACCCGCTTTCACGACGACATTTCGGTGGTCAGACCTGATGATGCGCTTCTGCGCATGGCCCCGGTGCGAAGCTACGTCAGCGTTCCTCTGGTTGTCGATGACACCATCTTCGGGTCGATCAACGTCAACCGTCACGAGGTGCGACCCTTTGAGTTGCGTCACGGCCGCATCCTCGAGACCTTCGCCGAGCAGGCTGCAATCGCCATCAGCAACGCGAACCTGTTCAACGATCTCGACGAGGCGCTCGTCCGCCAGACGGCCATGACCGAGGTGCTCGACGTGGTGAGCACCGCGCGGCTCGACCTCCAGCCCGTGTACGACATCATCACCCGTCACGCGGGTCGGCTGTGCGGGGGACACGAAGCGGTGTTGGCGGTTCGGGAGGCCGACGACCTCATCGTCCAGTCCCGGCTGGTCGATACGCTCGCAGGGCAATGGGCCCCCGGGGCTCGGGCGCCGATCGACGATCAGTCGATTGCCGGAGTCGCGTGCCTCACCGGTGAGCTTGTTCATGTCCGCGACTGGTCGTCGGAGCCAGATGACTATCTGCCGAACTCCAACGGCCGATTGGTCCGAGCCAAGGCATCGCTCGTCGTTCCGATGCTGCGCAACGACGCGGCGGTCGGAACGCTCGGCTTTGTGGGCGACTACGTTTCCGACTTGACCGACTCGCAGGTCGCGCTGCTCCAAACGTTCGCAAATCAGGCGGCCATCGCCGTCGACAACGCCCGCCTGCTGCGCGAGATCGAGGCACGAAACCACGACCTCGCCGAGTCGCTCGAACTGCAGACCACGACGAGCGAGATCCTCGCGCTCATCAGTGCCCATCCGGGTGATCTCGAGGTCATCTTCGACGGGATCATCGACCGGGCAATGGCCATGTTCGAAGCGGATGCCGGTGCTGTCTCTCGTCCTTACGGCGAGGTGAATCGAGTTGACTTCGCTCGCGGCCATATGAGTGCGCAAAGGATCGGGATGGAGTTCCCCCTGATCCACACGAGAGCTGAGCGTTTCAAGTACGACGACTTCTTCGAGGCATCATCGGGCGATCCGTTCCTGGCGGAGTACGGCGAGCGCTTCGAGATCCGCTCGCACATGTCGGTGCCTCTCGTCTGCGACGGCAGCTACGCCGGACATCTGACCCTCTATCGATCAACGCTCCGGCCGTTCGATGACGGTCAGTGGCAGGCGCTCCAAGCGTTCGCCGAGCAGGCAGCGATCGCGATAAGCAACGCCAACCTGTTCAACGATCTCGACGAGGCACTCGCCCGTCAGACGGCCATGACCGACGTGCTCGACGCCGTCAGCACCGCCCGGTTCGATCCGACGCCCGTGTTCGATGCGCTCGCCTCCCACGCCAGTCGGCTGTGCGGGGGTAGCGGCGCGGTCGTTTACGTCCGCGAGGGAGACCGGATGGTGGTCGGCTCCGCGGCCCAGGAGCCGCAGGCTGGCCAGCCCTCGCCGGTCGTCGAGATCGCCATGGATCTGACCCCCTTGGGCGAGGCGGCGTTCACCGGCCAGATCACCCATATCCGGGACTTCGACGCCATCCCGGACCGATACCCCGACACGGTCCTGCGTTCCCGGGGCCGACGCAGCAACCTCAACATCCCCATGATCCGGGACAACCTGGTGGTCGGAGTGATGACCTTCACCCGGGCCGAGCCCGGCGGCTACACCGACGTAGAAGTCTCGCTGCTCAAGAACTTCGTTGACCAGGCGGCCATAGCCGTGGAAAACGCCCGGCTGCTGCGCGAGATCGAGGAGCGCAACGCCGACCTCGCCGAGTCACTCGAACTGCAAACGGCGACGAGCGAGATTCTTGGCCTCATCAGTGCCAACCCGGGTGACCTTCAGGTCATCTTCGACGGGATCTGTGCCCAAGCCGCACGACTGTGCGATGCCGCCGCTGCCTCGGTGTTTCGACGCGATGGCGACGAGTCCGTGTACATCGCGACCACACACGCGGGCAACAAGCTCTTTCTCGGGACCCGGGTTCCGATCCCAAAAGATGTTGACGTCCTCGTGCCAAGATTCTTCGATTCCCCAGCGCGCGCGCTCGAGGGGAAGATGCGCAGCGTGCTCGCCGTGCCCCTCACGGTCGACGACGTGTACTACGGACAGCTCACCGTGAGCCGCGCCGAGGTGCGTACATTTGAGCCCCGACACGGCCGCATCCTTGAGGCGTTTGCGGAGCAGGCATCCATTGCCATAAGCAATGCCAACCTGTTCAAGCAGCTGGAGGAGCAAACGCGCATTGCCGACGAGGCGAACGCGGCGAAGGGGTCCTTCCTCGCCACGATGAGCCATGAGATACGTACACCTATGAATGCGGTCATCGGCATGAGCGGGCTGCTGATGGACACCGACCTGGCACCCCGCCAACGGGAGTTCGCCCAGATCATCCGATCCTCAGGTGAGTCGCTGCTCGGCATCATCAACGACATCCTCGATTTCTCCAAGATCGACGCCGGTCGTCTCGAGCTCGAACAGCATCCGTTTGATATGCGCGCATGTATTGAGTCGGCCTTCGATCTGGTTACCGAACCCGCGGCCCGCAAGGGGCTCGAGCTGGCCTTCCTCATCGATCCAGCCGTACCGGTCGGCGTGAATGGCGACGTGACGCGCCTGCGTCAGGTCCTCGTGAACCTCTTGAGCAACGCGGTGAAGTTCACCGCGGTTGGAGAGGTCGTGCTGACCCTGGAACCGGGCACCGGCGACCACGAGGGCGAACTGCACTTTGCCGTGCGCGACACCGGCATCGGCATCCCCGCCGATCGGGCCCACAAGCTGTTCGAGGAGTTCAGCCAGCTCGATTCGTCGACCACCCGCAAGTACGGCGGCACCGGCCTCGGCCTCGCCGTCAGCAAGAGGCTCGCCGAGCTGATGGGCGGCACGATGTGGGTCGAGAGCGATCCGACCGTCGCGCCCGGTGCAACGTTCCACTTTACGATCGCAGCGGCTGCGGCCGATGTGCCTTCTCGATCGGCCGCCGCGGGCGTGCCGGCCGAGCTGAACGGCAAGCGCGTGCTAGTGGTCGATGACAACATCATCAACCGTCGCATCCTCGATCTGCAGACGGAAGCGTGGGGCCTGGCCTGCGTCGCCGTGTCGTCGGGAGCGGAAGCACTTGCCCTGACCGGGTCGTTCGATCTCGCCATCATCGACATGCACATGCCCGATATGGACGGCCTCGAAGTCGCTCATCGTATGCGCGCGTTGCATCCTGACCTTCCCCTCGTGCTGTATTCCTCGCTCGGCGGAGCCGAGGGACTCGATCCAATCTTCGCCGCCGCGCTCACCAAGCCGGTGAAGCAGTCGCAGCTCTTCGACGTGCTCGTCTCCTTGCTTACCGAGTCCAGCGGACCCACCGTCACCACACCGGTCGACACCACGAAGCTCGGCGAACGTCACCCGCTTCGCGTTTTGCTAGCCGAAGACAACACGGTCAACCAGCAGATCGCATTGCTGGTGCTCGAGTCGATGGGCTACCGGGCCGACGTGGCGTCGAACGGCGTCGAAGCGGTCGAGGCGGTGGCCACGCTGCCGTATGACCTGGTGCTCATGGACGTGCAGATGCCCGAGATGGACGGCCTCGAAGCCACCCGGCGGATCCGAGCCGGGGCCAGCCGCGTGCACATCGTCGCCATGACCGCCAACGCCATGCACGGTGACCGGGAGGCCTGCCTCGCTGCGGGGATGAACGATTACCTTTCCAAGCCCATCCGCCCGGAAGAACTGGCAAAAGCCCTCCTCAACACGCCAGGATCCCCCACCAAGGAGGCGGCTATGCCCGCACCCGAACCGGTACTCGAACCGGCCGCGCTGGACCGTCTGCGCAGCATCGCTTCGACACCAGAGTCGTTCGGGCGACTCGTCGCCTCGTTCTTCGCCAACGGAAGCTCACTGGTCGACCAGCTCACCGAAGCGGCCGAGACCGGCAATCTCGATGTGCTGAAACGTCAGTCGCATACGCTCAAGTCGAATGCCGCCAGCTTCGGTGCCACGGCCCTCGCCGAGTTGTGCGCCACGTTGGAGTCGCAGACCCGAGGCGGTAGTGTTCAGGGCGCGGTCGAACTCGTGCCGCAGATCGCCGATGCTTTCGAAACTGCGATCGAAGCATTGGAAGCATTGACCTGAGTTGGGCTCAAGTCAATGTAAGCGCAGTCAGCGTGCCCCACAGTTGCCGGGGAACGGCAAGGTTCCAACGTGACTGCGAAGCTGCGTGACCACTACGTTCACCGCAGACGTAGCTGTTCACGATGCATACTTTCGTACACAAATGATGCTGATTCCGCTATCATGGTTACGTGACCCGGACAACAATCGACATTGATGACGCCACGCTTGCCGCGGCAGCAAAGGAGTTGGGCACAGCGACAAAAGTCGAGACGGTGAACGCCGCACTGGCTTTTGTCGCGAGCCGGCACCAACGCGCGGCGGCATTTGATGATCACCTCATCTGGGGCAGTCCCGAACTCGCCGACCCCAAACTTCGCCGCGCGGCCCGCCGTTGATCCCAACCGGACTGTTTCTGGTCGATACAAGTGCGATTGCGCGGGTCTCATTCGGCATCGTTCGGACCGAACTGACCCGGCTGGGAAGACTCGGGCTGCTCGCCACCTGCGCAACGGTTGACCTCGAAGTTCTGTATTCGGCCAGGTCCCCAAAGGAGTACTTGGCCATTGCCTCCCGACGGCGAGAGGGTTTCACCGACCTACCTCTTCGTCCCGAAATCGGAGATCGCGCCCGTTCCGTCCAGGTCGAAATGTCGAAAACGAGCCAGCATCGGGCGGCGGGCGTTGTCGACCTGATCACGGCCGCGACAGCTGAGTACTACGGAGCGACCGTCCTGCACTATGACGCGGACTTCGACCACATTGCGAGCGTATCCCGTCAGCCAACCCGATGGGTCGTCGCCAAAGGCTCAGCGAACTGATCCGAAACACCTGGTCTCCCAACCACCGCTTACGCCGCGAGATACGGACCAACCGCGAACGCCTGACACCCGGACGCCGGGTCGAATCGCTGCTCGACCCTTGAATTGGACAGCTTCCAGAGCAGCCCGCGGATCGAGTTCCCGCGCAAACGGCCAAGCGGCAATACTGTCGACCATGACCACCGCCGCCCCGGCCGCTACCGTGCTCGTCGTCGACGACGACCCGCTCAACCGCACGCTGCTCGCGATGTCACTCGGCAATGCCGGCTATGCAGTCATCGAGGCGGGGAACGGACTCGAAGGACTCGCGGTGCTCGAGCGCGAGCGCCACGGCATCGACGTCGTACTCACCGACATCGAGATGCCCGAGATGGACGGCTACACGTTCCTTCAGAACCGCCACGGCAACCCGGCGCTGAAGGCCATCCCCTTCATCGTGATCTCCGGGGTCGACGAAATGGCTTCGATCATCACGTGCATCAAACTCGGGGCCGAGGATTATCTTCCGAAGCCGTTCGATCCAGTGCTGCTCCACGCCCGGATCGGGGCGTGTGTCGACAAGAAACGCATGACCGACGAGCTACGCGACCTCAACCTTCACCTGGCGGAACGCGTCGATGAGAAGGTCCGCGAAGTCGAGCGCCTCAACATGCTCCGCCGGTTCGTGACACCCCAGTTGGCCGAGGCCATCGCGTCGGGAGGCGAAGGAATTCTCAAGAGTCACCGTCGGGAGATCACCGTGCTGTTCTGCGATCTTCGGGGTTTCACGTCGTTCAGCGAAACGGCGGAGCCCGAGGAAGTCATGGGCGTGTTACGCGAGTTCCATCACGCCGTCGGGCCGATGATCTTCGAGCACGAAGGCACGATCGCGCAGTTCACCGGCGACGGAATGCTGGTGTTCTTCAACGACCCGGTCGAGTGTGACGAGCCGGCCTGGCAGGCGGTGAAGCTCGCCATCGCGATGCGCGACCGCACGGGAGGGTTGTCGAAACAGTGGGCCCGTCGGGGCCACACCCTCACCCTCGGCATCGGTATCGCCGTGGGTTTCGCAACGTGCGGTGAGATCGGCTTCGAGGGCCGCACCGAGTACACCGCAATCGGCACGGTCGTGAACCTCGCGGCCAGGGTCTGCGCAATTGCACCGGGCGAGCAGATCCTCGTGACGAACCGGGTCCATGCCGCCGTCGAGGAGCGGGTGAGCGCCAACCCGCTCGGAGATGTCGACTTCAAAGGCCTGAGCCGCCCGGTGCCGATCTTCGAGATCGCCTCCCTGCTGCCGTGAAAAGATGCCGACTGGGTGTGACTCCTTAGGTCCGGCCCAGGGAATCACACCCCATCCGCCCCCGGGCGCGCGAGGATCTACAGCATCAGCCGCAGCCGTCCCGCGGCACTGACCGATACACGGGGGAACGCATGACGACCACGCTCGAAGAACTTTCGACTCTCACGCTCTTCGAAGGGTGCGAACCAGGTGACCTTCAGCAGGTCATGCGCGCGCTCATGGGAGCGCGCACCGTCCAGGAAGGTGAAGTCATCTGCACCGAAGGTGACCGGGCGACGGAATGGTGGATCGTCATCGACGGCTTGGCTGACGTCACGGCTCGCGGCCGCTACGTCGCAACGATCGGGCCCGGGGAGACCATTGGAGAGCTTGCCCTGCTCGATGCCGAGCCACGCAACGCGACCGTCATTGCCGCGACCGACATGGTGGTCCAAGTCGTCAACGGCGAAGGCTTCGTCGACGCGCTTCTGAGCAGCCCGAAGCTCGCCGTGGGAATGCTCCGCCAGCTCGCGGTCCGACTTCGTGGGGCCAACGACCGATCGGCCGGGTCGGCCGGGCCAACCGACGCAGGAGCTTCGGCGGCTCCGTCAGTTCGGGCACCGTCGACCAACGAAGCGCCGTCAAGAACCGAGTTGGAGATCGCATTCAACCCGTACGCACCGGGCTTCTTCCAGGATCCGTACCCTTTCTATGCGGCACTGCGCGATCGCGACCCCGTTCATGAGGCGTCCTCGACCGGCTCCTACGTGGTCACGAGCTACGCCGACGTGCATCGCCTCAACCGGGACCGTTCGCTCATGGCGTCGATCACGTATGCCTCGTCGACTCCGGCGATCGAGCAGGAACGCGAGCGCATCGCCAACTCCGGCGGCCAGGAAGGGGTGAGCATGCTCGGACGCGACGGCGAAGATCACACACGACTCCGCCGACTGGTGACCAAGGCATTCACGCCGAGAAACATCAACCTGTGGAAAGAACGGGCCGAAGCGCTGGTCGAGGAACTGCTCGCCGAGGCCATGGACCGCGACGAGGTCGACCTCATCGCGGACTACGCGCTGAAACTCCCGGCGCAGATCATCTCGGAGATGCTCGGCATGCCCCAGGGTGACATCCCGCAGCTCCGCTCCTGGTCCCACGCGATATCGAAGACCCTCGACCCCCTCAACAGCCCTGAGGAAACTGAAGCCGCTATGGCCGCCATCCAGAACATGTCGCGGTACCTGAAAGCCGTCATCGAGGACAAAAGGGCGCATCCATCAGACGACATCCTCTCCGACCTGATCCGCGCCCGGTACGACGACGATCGCCTGTCCACGATCGAACTCCGATCACAGGTCTTCACCCTCTACATCGCCGGACACGAAACAACCCTCAACCTCATCGGCAACGGCATTGCGAACCTCCTCCGTTTTCCGGATGAGCTCGACCGCCTCCGCACCGACCCCGGCCTCGACGCGAACGCGATCGAAGAGCTTCTCCGCTTCGACTCCCCGGTGCAGTTCACGCGACGGATCGCGGCGGAACCGGTCGAGGTGGGTGCGGTCACCATCCCGGCCGGAGCGGTGGTCACACTGGGGCTCGCGTCGGGTAACCGTGATCCGCAAAAGTGGGGACCGACCGTTGACCGGATCGACCTCGGGCGCAGCGGGGCCAACGAACATCTGTCATTCGGAGCCGGGTCGCATTACTGCCTCGGGGCCTCACTCGCCCGGCTGGAAGGTCAGATCGCCCTCCCCCGTTTCGTCCGCAGATTCCCCCGCATGACGCCCGCATATGAAACTCCGGTCTGGAGTGAGCGCATGGTGCTACGCGGGGTCGAACGACTTCCACTGTCGTTGCGCGGCTGAACGCTGAAGCGATCGGGTGTGCCTTCTTAGGCTGTCGGCCCAGAAGTCACACCCCGTCGCGACGGACCATCACAAAATTCGGGGGCTGCGCCCCAAGAGATCTAGAACGTGTGAACGATGTAGACGTCGCAGGGAGCCATCTTGGCAACACCGCCGGCGATCGAGCCGAGAACCCGGCTGATGCCCTGAACGCGCTTGTTGCCGACCACGATGATCGAAGCGCCGAGCCGCTCCGCCTCGTCGCACAGGGCGGACGCCGCGTCCCTCGCAACCACAGCCGACGTGACGACGCCGGCATAGGCAAACTCGGTCTCCGCTGCCTGCACGGTGGCCCCGGCGGCGGCAATCGCGTCGTTCAGCATCGGGGCAACACCAGCGCCCATGTCGGCGTAGACGGTCATCGAAACAGCCATCACCAGATGAAGCGGGCGGTCGAATTTCATGGCCAACTCGGCGGCCCGAACTGCGGCTCGATGGGCGGTGGTGCTTCCGTCGATTCCTACGACAATTTCGTTCATCGTGCTCCTTTAGAGGTTCATTTAGAGGTTCATTTAGCGTGCCCTGGTCGGCCACAGGTGTCTTCCGCCGACTGCGTCGACGGTGCGTACCTCGCATCATACAGAGACAGGCGTTCGGGACCTTAGTGCCTGCTCGCTTCGATACTCGGCGTGTCGGCGATCAGGCGTTGTGTGTAGTCCTGCTGCGGAGAGCCGATAACCGACTCGGTCGGACCGAACTCGACGATCGCCCCCTGATTCATCACCGCCACCGTGTCGGCGATGGACCTGACGAGCGGAAGATTGTGCGTGACAAAGAGCATGGACAGCCCGAGTTCGCTGCGGAGCTCACTGAGGAGTTCGACGATGGCCGCCTGGACGAGCACGTCGAGCGCTGAGGTGATCTCGTCGCAGATCAGCACATCGGGATCACATACGAGGGCTCGGGCGATGGCCACCCGCTGCCGCTCACCACCCGACAAC
>JANMZO010000138.1:0-2223 GCA_031383405.1 Acidimicrobiia bacterium
GTTTCCGTCGGCACGGCGGTGGCGCGGGTGCGGGCTATGTCGCCGCCACTCCCCGGCTCGGAGGTTATCGTGCCCCACTGCTGTCCGGCTAAGGCGCTGGCGAAGACCGCCTGTCGCTGCGCTTCCCACAGCGGTTGTGACGGATCGGGATTCAGAAGCCAGTACCCGATCACGGCCGGATGCATTGCCGATACGAGGGCGACCGCGGGGTCCGCGGTAGCCAACTCCCGTAGAACTTCACATACGGTTCGGGCCGATGAGCGGGTATCCCGCCAAAGGCCGCCTACTTCGATTGGCACCGCGGCTTTGAGGAATCCCGCATCGCGCAATGCATCGAAGTCGGCGCGTTCGAGGTGGCGTCGCGTTTGCCGTTCGGCGCGTTGCGGCTTCCAGCGGTCGACAATCGCCTTCAGGTTCGCGCGCAGTTCAGGTTCGGTGGCCGACGGGATTGTCATGGCCAACACCATACGGCAGCCCAAAGAGCTCGCGTCGTGCAGATGCGCCCCGACACTCAACCGCGTCGGGATCATGGGCGCGCTTAGCAACTGGGAGCCAGTGGCCCTGACCGGCTTGAAGCGTGGGGACGCCGGTTGCTTCGTGTATTCGACCGCGGCGGTTCATTCCCCGGTTGTCCGAGCGACGTTCGTCGTCCCCCGCCCTCTCCTCGAGGAGGTGTGAGGGCCGGCATCGAACGCTTCGATGATTCGCACTGGTTTTCTCAGGCGGCTCGGTAGTACGGTGCCGCGATGGACACCTTTCAAGACAAAGTTGTGGTTATCACCGGCGGCGGAGGAGGCATCGGGATCGAACTCGGGGTGAGCTTCGGCCGACGCGGAGCCAAGGTCGTGCTTGCTGACGTCGTAGCTGATCCGTTGGAAGCAGCGGCGAAGAGTCTTCGCGATCAGGGGATCGACGCCATCGGCGTGGTCTCTGACGTCACCGATTTCGATTCGGTATGTGCGCTCCGGGACAGGGCCGTCGACACCTACGGCTCGGTGCACGTGGTGTGCAACAACGCCGGTATCGGGTCGGGCGCGAAGGGCCAGATGTGGGATCACCATCTCAACGACTGGAAGTGGAGCTTCGACGTCAACGTCTTCGGTGTGATCAACGGCATCAAGGCGTTTGTTCCACTTCTCGTCGCACAGAACGAAGGCCATGTGGTCAACACGTCGTCGGGCAACGGTGGGTTGACCCCGATGCCGCAAAACGCGATCTACCCGATCACCAAAGCCGCTGTCACGACGATCACCGAGTGCCTGTGGGGCCAATTGCGGCAGATCGGTTCGAAGGTGGGGGCATCTATCCTGTTCCCTTCATCGTCGAGCGGCGGTGTCCTCAACACCGGTATCTGGCGGCCGGGAGCGAACCGTCCCGATCGCTACGCGCGGGAGAACGACAACGAACCGCAGGGCACTGACAAACTGGAAGCATTTCGGACCCACATGAGTTCAATCGGGGTCGAGATCAAGGATGCGCCGCTCAGCGATGTGGCCGAGATGTGCCTCAACGGCATCGTGAACGACACGTTCTGGATCACCGCGTCAAGCCAGTTTCAGGAGGAGCAGCTCCGGGCCCGGGTCGAATCCCAGATAGCGACGAGCGCTCCGTCGTACCTCCTGCGTAATTCCATGGACGCCATGGGCAAACGCGTCTCCAACTGACCGGCGGTTCAGCTACGGGCGCCGGCTCGGAGTTGGACTCGGTGCCGTTCAGGCTGTAGTCTTCTGTAACAATGTTACAGACCAAGGTTGTTTTATGACGCGCGAAGCCATTGCTGTTGATCCTCTGGGCGACGAACGATACATAGTGGTGTCGGCCGACGGGCACGCAGGTGGAAACATCGGCGATTACCGGCCGTATCTGGATCCGAAGTGGCTCGACGAGTTCGACGCCTGGTCCGCGGACTACGTCATGCCCTATGAGGATCTGCTCGGCGATCTCGGTCCGCGGAACTGGGATTCGGAGCGTCGGCGCAAGGATCTCGAAGCCGATGGCCAGGTCGCGGAAGTGATTTTCCCGAATACGGTCCCGCCGTTCTTTCCGAAGGTCTCGCTCAGCTCGCAACCACCTGCCATCACCGCAGCCGATATGGATCGTCGTTGGGCCGGACTCCAGGCGCATAACCGTTGGCTGGTCGATTTTTGCGCCCAGACCCCCGGTCGTCGGGCGGGTGTTGCGCAAATCTCGCTTCACAACGTCGAAGCTTCGGTGGCGGAGATA
>JANMZO010000156.1:0-26068 GCA_031383405.1 Acidimicrobiia bacterium
TCAGTCGGGCACATTCGGCGGCGGACGGTTTCATACCTAGCCCCTATCGGCAGGAGCGACGAAGCGGTGTAGGGCCCGTAGGTGTCGGTTGCGGCCACCGGCATCGAGGCCGTAGCCCACGACCCACCCGGGCTGGAGTGAGTGGCCGGTGTAACGCAGGTACTTCTTCGCTTTCTCAGGAAGTTCCAGGCCCTCACGAACAAGAAGCGCGCAAACCGCCAAAGAGGCCGGTTCGCGCCGCTCGAAAATGTCGAGAAGGAAAGACAGTGTCAGCCCACTATCAATGATGTCTTCCACCAAAATCACATCGCGTCCGACGAGGGAGACATCGAGGTCTTTCAGGATTCTGACTACCCCGCTCGACGTGGTTGACGTGCCATAGCTGGAAACGGCAAGAAAATCAATTTCCGTTGGAAGGTCAATCGAGCGCAACAGGTCGGAGAGAAATACGACCGCTCCTTTCAAAACACCGACAAGTAGTGGGGCCCTTCCGGCGTAGTCATTGGTGATTTGCCGACCCAACGAGCGCACAATGGAAGCAATTTCGTCCTCCGAAAGGAGAACGGCACCGACCTCATCGGCCGCGGTTTGTTCAGGCGAATGACGTTGATCTCCCATGCGACTTCCATTTTGCATCATTGTGATGAAGCAGATGTGAGAGTCGGGCCAATACTTTTCGCCAGGCCCCGTATTGCGTGCCACAATTTGGTTCATGCCACCAAAGACCACAAAAAAGAAGAACATGTCCGCCGAGCACAAAGCTGCGTTGGCCGAAGGACGCGACCAGGGCCGATCGGTTCGCTCGTATCTGGAAGCCCTCGAAGCGCACAAGCCCAAACGGGGTCGCAAGCGCACGCCGGATTCGATCGCCAAACGACTCGAGCGCATCGAAGACGAACTTACCGAAGCATCTGCGATTGACCGGCTTCACCTTCTCCAGGAGCAAGCTGACCTGCAGGGCGAACTCGAAGGGATGTCGGCCACGGTCGATCTCACCGAGTTGGAGCAGGGCTTCATCGAATCGGCTGCCGGCTTCAGCGAACGCAAAGGCATCACCTACGACACCTGGCGGAAGATGGGCATCAAACCGGCCGTTCTGCGGGACGCCGGCATAAAGCGCGGGACCTGATCTTCTGAGGTAGAAATCACCGAGTTGCAGTTCATGTCGGTCTTCTGTGGCGAATTGGGCGAACAACGGCGGCGTCTTCTGTCAGGTTCGAGAAGGCAACAAACAAGAAACAAGACAAGAAACAAAGACAAGAAACAAGACAAGAAACACACCAGACGCAGCAGTGAAAAGAACGAATCCAGCAAAATGGTCAAACGGGGTGCGTTGGCACCCCGTTTTTGCTGGGAAGACCGACGGCGGTCCCAACCCGGGTCGAACCCGACCAGTCGTAAAGGACTCTTAAAGCGACGCCAGCGCGTCAACGCTCCGCCGGGCATGTCGAAGCACCCTCGACAGGTCAAATGCGGTGTCAAGGTCGGCCGACGAAATCTGCACCTCGGGATCGCCTTCGAGCAGTTTTCGGAAGGATTGACGCGTATCCCAGGCCGTCATCGCACAACGTTGCACGATTCGATACGCATCATCTCGCGACGTCCCCGCCGCAACAAGGGCAAGGAGAACGGATTGACTGAACACCAAACCATAGGAGCTGTCAATGTTTGTCCGCATCTGTTGCACATCGACGGTGAGACCTCCGAGCAGGGTAATTGCCCTCTCCAGCACATAATGCGTAAGCGTGGTCGAGTCGGGCAGAATGACCCGCTCAACCGAGGAGTGTGAAATATCGCGCTCGTGCCACAGCGCCACGTCCTCCAAGCCCGCCACCAGGTTGCCGCGCAGAACGCGAGCGAGTCCGGCCAGGCGTTCCGAGGTGATCGGGTTGCGCTTGTGCGGCATCGCCGATGATCCCTTTTGCCCGGTCCGAAAAGGTTCTCGAACCTCCCGAACCTCCGTGCGCTGCAGATGACGGATCTCCGTGGCAATTGTTTCCACGGTTGCTCCGATCGACGCACAGACGTAGAGCAGTTCGGCGTGGCGATCCCGGGCAATGACCTGCGTGGCCGGCACCGGCGTGAGGCCGAGCCGTTCGCAAACGTAAGCCTCAACGGCCGGGTCGATGTTTGAATACGTTCCTACCGCCCCACTCAGTTTGCCAACCGCCACCGACACCCGGGCCCGCCTCATTCGATCGCGGTCGCGGTCGACGGCTAAAGCCCAGAGCGCCATCTTGGCCCCGAAGGTCGTCGGTTCGGCGTGGATTCCATGGGTTCGTCCCATGCACGGGGTGTCGGCAAACTCCAGAGCTCGTTGTTTCAACACCCCGATAAGTCGGGTTGTGGAGTCGATAATGAGATCAGCCGCTTCCATCAGAGACACGCAGAGCGCAGTGTCGACCACATCGCTCGAGGTCAGGCCATAGTGAACCCAGGCCCCCGCCGGCATACCGACGCTTTCCTGGACGATGTCGACAAAGGCGGCAACATCGTGATCGGTGATCTTTTCGCGTTCATTGACCGCGTCGACGGTAAAGCTCGCCCTGGACCGGATCGTGACCGCATCGTCTCGCGGCACAACGCCGAGTTCGGCCAGTGCTTCGGTGGCAAGCAGCTCAACGTCGAGCCAGCGGGCCATGCGGGCATGGTCGGACCACAGCTCCGCCATCGGGGCGAGGGTGTAGCGCTCGATCATGCCGGGGCGCCGGCGGATGGACCCGTGAAGGCCGGCATGGGAATGATCTCGTCGCGGCCAGGGCCGACGCCAAGCATCGACACCTCGACACCTGACTGCTCGGCGAGAAAGTGCACGTAGCGCCGGGCGTTCTCCGGGAGTTCCGCAAACGATCGGACTCCGGTGGTGTCGGACTGCCAACCGGGGAGTTCTTCGTAGAGTGGAACGGCCCGCTCCAGTTGGTCTTGGAACGCCGGAAGGTGTTCGACCCGCTGACCGTCGATCTCGTAGGCCACGCAGACTTTCAGGGTTGGTAGCGGATCGAAAATGTCGAGCTTGATAATTGCCAGCTCGGTGAGGCTGTTGAGTTGCGCGGCGTGGCGCATCATCACGGCATCGAACCAACCCGGCCGTCGACGACGGCCGGTAACGGTACCGAACTCGTGACCCCGTTCGACAATGCCCGCTCCGATGTCGTCTTTCAACTCCGACGGGAACGGACCGGCACCAACCCGGGTGACGTACGCCTTGGCGATCCCGACGATACGGGTGAGATCGCGGGGCCCGACACCGGCGCCGGCGCACGCAGCTCCGGCGACGGGGTTCGACGAGGTGACAAACGGGTACGTGCCGTGATCAATATCGAGAAATGTGGCCTGGGCCCCTTCGAACAGGACCAGCTTGTTCTCGCGAAGCGCCCGTTGCACGAAGGCCACCGAGTCACCGATGTAGGGAGCGAGACGCGGTGCGTAGTCATCGAGGTACAACGCGAGCAGTTCGTCTTCGTTGAACGGTTCGTCCCCGTAAACGGATGTGAGAACAGCATTCTTCTCGGTCAGGACAGCCTTGAGTCGGGCCCGAAAGCGGCTGGGGACAAGCAGGTCCTGCACCCGCAGTCCGTCGCGGGCGACTTTGTCGACGTAGGCCGGTCCGATGCCGTTCTTCGTGGTTCCAATGGCGAAGTCGCCCCGGCGCTTCTCGGCCAGCACATCAAGTCGCTGGTGGTAGGGCATGATGAGGTGCGCATTTGCCCCGACCATCAGACGGCTGGTGTCGATGCCGTTTTCCTGGAGCATCTCGATCTCCGCGAACAGCGTGGCCAGATCAAGCACCACTCCGTTGCCGATCACCGGTGTGACATTCGGATACAAGATGCCACTCGGCGTCAGGCGGAAGGCGAACTTCTTCCCGTTTGCGACAACGGTGTGACCCGCATTGTGTCCGCCCTGATACCGCACGACGACATCGGCGCTGTGACTCAGCAGGTCGACAACCTTGGCCTTACCCTCATCGCCCCACTGGGTACCCACAACAACTGTTCCCGGCATGACAATCTCCTCGATTGGGCAATGGGCCGGTATCAGATGCTATCGCACGCGGACCAGACTGCCCGTGCCGGTTTACGCCAACCGGCGACGAGCCAACTACAGGCGCTCGATGATCATGGCCATACCCTGCCCGCCGCCGACGCACATCGATTCCATGCCGATTGTCTTGTCGGTGGCAACCAGGCCGTTGATCAGCGTGGTCATGATACGGGCACCGGTCATTCCGAACGGATGACCGAGGGCAATCGCTCCACCGTGGACGTTCAGCCGGTCGCGTTCGATTCCGAGGTGGCGCATGGAAGGCACAACCTGTGCAGCAAAGGCTTCGTTTATCTCGACGAGATCGATGTCGCCGATTGACATTCCGGCTCTCGCCATCGCCCGCCGGCATGACTCAATCGGACCTAGCCCCATGATCTCGGGGTTCAACCCGGACACGGCGCTTGAAACGATCCGGGCCAGCGGTTTGATGCCAAGCTCGCGCGCCCGGTCAGCGCTCATCACGATCACCGCCGCCGCACCGTCGTTCAGTGGACAGGAGTTTCCGGCCGAGACCGTTCCACCGGGCCGAAACGCCGGCCGGAGATTCTGCAGTGTCTCGATAGTCGTCTCAGGTCGGGGTCCGTCATCTTTTGCGACGACGACACCGTTCGGCAAGGTGACCGGCGTGATGTCATTTTCGAAGAAACCCCGGGCGATGGCGCGACCGGTGTTCTGCTGGGCCGAGAGGGCGTACTCGTCTTGTTCGGCCCGACTCACACCCTCCAACCGGGCCACGTTCTCCGCGGTAAGGCCCATGGCGATGTAGACGTCCGGAAGGCCTTCGCCCCGTTCCCACACTTGCGATCCGCGCGACCATAGGTCCGTTCGGTTCTTGGCCTCGATGAAGATGGGGTTCTCGGTGTCAGGAAGCGAGTCACTGCTCCCCTTCACGAACCGGCTCACACACTCGACTCCGGCGGCGATGAACGCGTCGCCCTCACCGGCGCGGATCGCGTGCGCCGCCATGCGGATCGTCTGCAACGACGAGGCACAATAACGGTTGACGGTCGTACCCGGGGTGTCGGGCAAACCGGCCAGTACGCTGACGACGCGGGCCATGTTAAAGCCCTGCTCGCCGCCCGGCAGCCCGCATCCGAGCATCAGGTCTTCGATCTCGGAATGGGGCAGTTGCGGAACCTTCGACAGCGCTGCAACGACCATCCGCGCCGCGAGGTCGTCGGGTCGAACATCGACCAGCGACCCCTTGAACGCCCTCCCGATCGGAGAACGTGCCGTCGCAACAATTACCGCTTCAGGCATAGAAACTCTTTCGTTTAACCCGGTGTGGGCGACTCGGGGAGGCGACGTGCGATGTCGACGCGCTTCGGAAGGTACCCGCCATTTCTCCCCGACACGACCGGGACGCCAGAGTTTTACGGCCCATGTGACATACTTCACCCCGAAAGGTACGGCACGGTGCGGGCCTAGCCAACTTTCTCGATCGCGGCCGACAGGGCCTGCACGTCACCCCCGTCGAAGTTCGCCCGCTCACCGACCCTCGACACAAAGCCCAATTGCAGGCCCGACGACCCGTCTCTCACCGTGAAGAACCGCTCGAGACCGTTGTCGGTGGTGAGCACATCGGTCTGCAACGGACATCCCGCTTCGGCCAGAGCCGATCTGATGTACGAAGCGTTCAACACTTCGAGCGCTATGTGATGCACGCCGGTTCGGAGCGGTTCCCCCGGATGCTCGGCGGCAGCCCGTATGAGCACGAACGTCACACCACCGGCGTCAACGACCGCTGAATCAAGCCCGGGATGATCGGGATGGGACCCTTTCGGCGAACGAACCCGAAACCCGAGGTTGTTGACGAAGAAGGTAATCGCTTGATCTAGGTCATCAACTGCGACGGTGACATGGTCGATCCGACACGCGGTGATCTGCAATGCCGTGTCGACGAACGGACCCAGTTCCTCATCGCGTCGCGAATCCCCGGGGTCCCCCGCCTTGCCCGCCCGCAGGTGAACCGCTTCGATGCGGTGAGTCTCTGAGAGCAGGGACCGGAACAACAACTCCGCAAACTCGGGGTCGATCGACCGGTCCCGCGCCCAGTCCACACGGGTTTGCAGTACCTCTTGAACGCGTTGCGGTTGCAGGACCTGGGTGTTGACGTCGCCCTTCAGCGCAGCGACCTCGTGACAGAGTTCAAAGCGACGAGCGAGGACCTCAAGCAGTTGCTGATCGGTTTCGTCGATCTTGATCCGGAGTTCAGAAAGGGCAGCAACGTTGAGAGCCATCGCTCAAAGTCTGGCCCAGCTTGACCCCCACGTACGAACCGACGGGCGGTACATGTCTGAGAACCCGGAATGGATTGCCGGGTTCAGGACGTAGCGGGCTTCGACGGCTTCTGGGCAACGGGCGCTTCAGCCGCCTTCCATGCGGCGAACCCACCATCGATATGGCTCACGTTGGTGAGGCCCATATCGATCATCGTGACCGCCGCGAGAGCACTGCGCCAACCCCCGCCGCAATACAGCACGAAGTGCTTGTCGGCGTCACCGAAGATCGGCTTGTAGTAGGGGCTCTCGGGGTCGATCCAGAACTCGAGCATCCCGCGGGTGGCGTGGAACGCGTTCGGGATCATGCCCTCCCGTTCGAGTTCCCGCGGATCCCGGAGGTCGACGAACACCATTGTGGGGTCCTCGAGCAACGCGACAGCTTCGGCTACGGATCGCGTCTGAATACGGGCTTCGGCCTCGGCGACGAGTTGGCGGAATCCTTTGGTGACTGGCATAGCCTGAAGGTAGCATTAGGCGGTCCGCGCTGCCGATCCGAGGTGCCGGGCAATCGCCGGCACGCACGTCCCTCTACGCCTGTTCGTCTACGCCTGTTCGTCTACGAGCGAGCTGATTGGATTGCCGCTCGCATGCGGTCACGACGGGCTATCTCGACGGATACCTCAGCAACCCGTTCGTCATCAGACCAACCCCGCAGGGGAGTCATCACGGAAGCAACGTCATCGAGTTCGCCGTCGGTCATCCGACCGAGGGTGCCGATCACGAGTCGCCGATGGATCACATCCCCCAGGGTGACTGCGGCTTCGTGCGTTACCGCGAATACAACTTGCGCGCGAATGTCGAGACAGCCCGGGCGCGACGAAATTCTCGCCCCAAGCGAGGGGTCGGCCGCAACCAGGTCGAGGACACGGTCGTGCTCGGTGCCGTACAGACGTGCCAGGTGAAGGCGGGATTGCGGGTCGACGCTCAATTCGGGGCGCGAGTTCGCCACCGCCTCAAGATAGGGCTGGGCATCGGCCGCCCAACCAAACGCTCCGAACACCGCAATCGACCGCGACGGGAACGTATGTGTACGTGCATTCTTCAATGCAGCTGAACTGAGGAGCGTGTCAAGCGTGTCCTCGGCGAGTCCGCGCGCCGTCGTCCACTTACCTCCGCCAATCGACCAGAGGTTCGCCACCCCACCCTTGGTGTGGTCATACAGTTCGGCGCGACGCGACGTGGAATAGCTGTCTTTGCCTTCCTCGACTATCAGCGGCCGAATGCCAACCGTCGTTCCTTCGACATCGTCGACGCTCAACTTCTTGTTCGACGTGGCATTGACCGTGCTGAGAATCAATCTCACGTCGTCGCCGTTGGCGGCGACATTGTCGGGATGGTCAGTGATCGCCGTATCGGTCGGGCCGATGAAGGAGTAGCCCTGCCACGGCGACACGATTGCATGGTGGCCGTCGGGAGCGCGAACGAATACGGCGTCCGTGCCTCCGAGTTCCTTCGTGAGGATGTGCACGCCCTTCGACCGCTGGATCTCGACACCGAGTCTTTTCGGGAGTGACTGGAGCACCAGATCCATCCAAGGTCCAGCGCAGTTCACGACGGTTTTCGCCTTGACCTCATGCGATTCCCCGGTAAGCGCATCCTCAACGGTGACGCCACGAACGACGACCGAACCGTCGGCGCCTTGATCGGTCACGAACCCGGTCGCCTTGATGTGGTTCAGCGCGACCGCTCCAGCCTGAACCGCCGTCTGCAAGAACGCCAACAGCAACCGTTCGGGGTGGATGTTGAGGGTATCGGGATAGGCCCATGCTCCATGCAGGTCACGGTCGGCGAGCCACGGCACTTCGCGGAGGAGCCGCTTCTTCGACACCCACGATGGATGCGGCATGCGCAGGCTCTTCGGGGCGTTGCGATTCTTGTCGTACGAAAGAACGTCGTAGAGAACGACTCCGGCACCGATCAACATGGCACCCGGCTTTGACCACTTCCACGCCGGCATCACGAATCGGGTCGGCGATACGAGGTGGGGGGCCGCGAGACCGAGAATCCGCCGCTCCCGCAACGATTCGCGAACCACGCCGAACTCGTACGTCTCCAGATAGCGGATTCCCCCGTGGATGTATTTGCTCGTGGCCGACGATGTTCCCTGACCGAAGTCGCCCTTTTCAATCATGAGGACCCGCAGCCCCCGCCCCGCCGCCTCTCGTGTAACGGACACTCCGGTAATGCCGCCCCCAATAACCACCAGGTCAAACGATCCCGACAAAGACCCAGTATCACGTTCGATTCGCACGACCGAACAGCTTGCCCCAAATCCGGACACATTTGAAGCAACCAACCCGGTGGAACGCGTACCTCGGCCGTACCCCGGCCATACCCGGTGCACAGAGCAACGAGCCGAACGAGGCCCACGCTGCGAGGGTTCACCGGCACAGGGCCTATCGTGGGTGAAAACGGATCACCGTCGATCCGGTAGGTAACAACCGTCACTGGAGTACCTGTGCTGGCATACCAAGCCCCCCTACGCGACATCTTGTTCAGCCTCGACCTGGTCGGGCTCGCCGACCTGACCGCCCTTGAGCAGTTCAAACACAGCGACCGCGACACTGTGCAGTCGCTGCTGGAGGAATTCGGCCGGATCTCCCGCGAGGTAATTTCACCGACCAACGAAGTCGGTGACCGGGAGGGCCTCAGGGTCGACACGGTCAACTCGAACATCACCACCCCCACCGGGTTTCGCGAGGCATACCGGTCCTACGTCGGCGGGGGTTGGGGTTCGGTGCCGGCCGACGTCGGATACGGCGGCGGTGGGTTTCCGCACATCATTGGCATCGCCCTTTCGGAAATGCTGCAGTCGGCCAACATGGCGCTCGCCATCTGCCCGATGCTGACACAGGGAGCCATCGAGGCACTCACGCACTGGGGCTCGGAGACCCAGAAAGAAACCTATCTGCCGAAACTCATCAACGGTGAGTGGACAGGGACTATGAACCTCACGGAACCCGACGCCGGTTCCGACGTCGGCGCGTTGCGCACGAAAGCGGTCCGAGCGGCCGACGGCACGTGGCGCATTACCGGGCAGAAGATCTACATCACCTGGGGAGATCACGACCTTACCGACAACATCGTCCACCTCGTGCTGGCGCGCGTGGAAGGCGCTCCGGTCGGCACCAAAGGCATCTCGTGCTTCATCGTGCCGAAGTACGTGCTGAATGCCGACGGCACACCGGGTGCGCGAAACGATGTGCGCGTCGTGTCCACCGAACACAAGATGGGCATCCACGCTTCGCCGACGTGCGTGTTGGCGTTCGGCGACGCCGGTGAAGGGGCCACCGGTGAGCTCATCGGCGAGGTGAACACAGGCATGCGAACCATGTTCACGATGATGAACAACGCGCGCTTAGCAGTTGGCCAGCAGGGGCTGGCTTTGGCTGAGCGTTCGTATCAACTCGCCTACGCGCATGCGATGTCCCGCGTGCAGGGTCGGGTGTTCGGGAGCACCGATCCGCAAGCCGCGATAATCGGCCATGCCGACGTGCGTCGAATGCTGATGACGATGCGGAGCCAGATCGAGGCGATGCGCCACCTCATCTTCCTCAACGCCAAGGCTACCGACGAATCCCGCCATCACCCCGATGCCGATGCACGAACCAGGGCCGTCGAACTCGCAGATCTACTCACGCCACTGTCCAAAGCGTGGTGCACCGATCTTGGCAACGAACTGTGCTCCCTGGGCGTACAGATCCTCGGAGGTATGGGCTACTGCGAGGACACCGGCGCCGCTCAGCTGTATCGCGACATTCGGGTCGCTGCGATCTATGAGGGCACGAACGGTATCCAGGCACTCGACCTCTTTGGCCGAAAGATTCCGATGCGAGGTGGCTCGGTAGTACGCGAACTTATTGAAACGATGCGCCAGACAAGCCATGAACTCAGCGGAAACCTGACAGAACTCCGAGATGACCTGAGCTTGGCGATCGACGCACTGGAACAGACCACCCGCTGGATGCTCTCGGCCGGTCGGGCCGACCTGAACGACGGCATGGCCGGGGCCACCCCCTACCTTCGCCAGTTCGCCATGACGGTCGGCGGCTGGCTCATGGCCCGTCAAGCCCTTCAGGCAAACCAGGGTGACCAGAACACGTACAACGCGGCGAAGATCGCATCGGCCCTCTTCTACATGGAGCAGGTCCTGCCGACCACCAAGGGCCTCGTCGCCCAGATCACCGCAACGGCTAAACCCCTTTACGCCATCGCTGACGCTGACCTCGCCAGCCGGTGAACCGCTCGCGTCGTCGGCGTGCCCGGCCGTAGGCAACCCGGCACGCCGACCCCGACGGTTCACCTGGTCATCTGAACGCCGCAGCCGATTGCTCCGTGTCCTCCGAGCCACGAAAGAACGTGATCCGGCCGTCGGTGAAGCGCCACCAGTGCTGCATATACATTGAGGTCTGCTTACCCGTGGCATGAACGGTGTACGTCCAGTGGATCGTCGCCACGACGTCCGTGGCATTTGAGGTGTACGACACCACAGTGAACTCGGTGACATCGACGTTCGCTCCGATCGCGCCGAAGAAGCCGGGAACGGCAGACTTTCCGTGGTACGCGCCGTACCACGGGACACTGGTACTCGCCGCCTCAGCGGCCCAGTCGACATCGTCGGCAAGTTCAGCGAGAACGGCGGCAATGTCGCGGTTTCCGTACGCGGCATAGAGACGCTGGACCGCATCAATTTTCGGATCGGTAGGGGTTTGGGTGGACGGTTGGGCTGCAGTTTGGGTGGAGGTAGTCATGCCTGAATCATGCGGTACGGCCGGGATCCGGAGCATCGGGAAAACTCCCGATCTATCATCGGCTCGTGTCCACGGAGCTCTCGCTTGCGCAGGTCGCTGCACTCCTCGCGGTGGCCCAGGATCTGTCGTTCGGTCAGCCACCCGGTTCTCAGCTTCGGGCGACGGTGCTCGGCCAGCATCTCGCCGTCGCCGCGGGAGCCGACACGGGCGAACAGGCAACGACCTGGTGGACGTCGGCCCTACGGTTCCTGGGCTGCACGGGCCACGCGTATGACACTGCGGTGATCTTCGGCGACGAGATCGAATTGCGGGCCGAGTCATTGAGGGCCGACCCATCGAACCCGCCGGAATTCCTGAGGTTGATGCTCAGCCATGCCGGACCGGGCACCACGGGCCTCTCCAGGATCCGTTCGGTACTGTCCGTACTCGCCGGTGGCCGCAAGGCGGCCGAGCTGAACTTCCGAATGGCCTGCGAAGTCGCCGATTCATTCGCGGTTCGACTCGGCCTCGACGACACGGTACGCCGCGCACTGGGCGCGAACTTCGAACGCTGGAACGGTCGCGGCATGCCGGCGGGAACCAAGGGCACGGCGATTCCCCGTCCGATGCGGATCGCGCAGATCGCACAGGAGTGCGAGGTGCTCATTCGGGTCGAGGGCGTCGACCGTGGCCTCGGCATCATCGGTGCCCGGAGCGGGAAGGCGTATGACCCCGAACTAGCAGTTCTGGTGACCGCCCACGGCGCAATGTGGTGGGACTCCATGGAGCTCCTCGATCCCTGGGATGCTGCGCTTTCCGTAGCCCCTCACGGTCGATCGCTCGACGAGTCGACCATTCACGACGTGTTGGTCGTGCTCGCCGATTTCGCGGACCTCAAATCACCATGGACCGCAGGCCATTCGCGCGGTGTCGCGGCGCTCGCCCAGGAAGCCGGCGGCGCCGAATGTGAAGCGGCAGCACTCGTGCACGACCTCGGGCGCGTCGCCGTACCCAACACGATCTGGGACAAACCGGCGTCGCTCACCCGCGACGAACGCGACCGGGTTGAAGGTCACGCCCTGTCCACGGAACAACTCCTTCGTCGAGTCCCGTACCTGTCGCACTTGGCCCCCATGGCCGGCGCTGCGCATGAGCGGCTCGACGGATCGGGATATCACCGCCACGCAACCGGCACCCAACTCGGTGTGAGCGAACGAATCATCGCGGCCGCGGACTGCTACCAGGCGATGATCTCAAATCGCCCCTATCGACGCGCTCTCTCGACCGTGGAGGCCGCTACGCAACTCCGGATCATGAGCACCGCTGGTCACCTCGACGGGGAAGCGGTCGAACGGGTGCTGGCCGCGGCGGGGCACCGACGCCTGACGCGAGTTCCGCTTCCAGCCGGGCTCACCACCCGCGAGGTCGACGTTCTTCGGCTTGTGACCCTCGGCCTCACCACACGGCAAATCGCCCAACGGTTGTTCATCGCACCGAAGACGGCTGACCACCACGTCCAGCACATCTACACGAAGATCGGTGTTTCCACCCGCGGCGCGGCGTCGCTCTATGCCATCGAACACGGCATTCTCCCAAACGAACCGGACCGCTGACCGCCAAGCTGATCGGGCGTTGAGGAGACTGTGCCCCCAGGCGGCCGGGGGCACCGGCACGAACGGGGTTGGCGCCGCACCCGGTGACGGGCTGAGTCAGTTGACGAGTTTGTCGCGTCCTGCCCAATAGGGCTCACGCAATTTGAATTTCTGCAGCTTGCCGGTCGCGGTGCGGGCCAACACCTCGCGGAATTCAACCGAGGTGGGGCATTTGAAGTGGGCCATTTTGGTACGGCAAAAATCGATGACATCACGTTCGGTCGGCACCTCGACTCCGGGCCGAAGCACAACCAGAGCTTTGATGGTCTCGCCCCACTTCGCGTCGGGCACACCGATAACACAGCATTCGGCGATGGCGGGATGCTGGAACAGACGGTCTTCCACCTCGATCGAAGAAACGTTCTCGCCGCCCGAGATGATCACGTCTTTCTTGCGGTCGGCAATCACCACGTAGGCGCCGTCTAGATAGCCACCGTCGCCGGTGTGGAAGTAGCCATCGCGGATGGCCTTGGCCGTCTCCTCCGGCTGTTCCCAGTATCCCTCAAATACGTGATTGGCACGCGCGCATACTTCTCCGTCTTCGCTCACCTTCATCGTCACGCCGATGGTAGGGGCCCCGGCCCGAGACAGCATCTTGGCCCTCTCGGCCGGAGTGAGATCGTCATACTCGGCCCGCGACCGATTCATCGTCAAAAGCGGCGACGTCTCGGTGAGCCCGTAGATCTGGATGAACTCCCAGCCCAACTCGGTTTCGACCCGCTCGATCGTCTTCGACGGAGGTGGGGCGCCGGCGACGACCATGCGAACCCGGTCGCGTCCGGGCACGGTCTGGCCGGCGGCCACCCGCGCGGTAGCTGCATCGAGGGTCATCGACACGACGGCTGGCGCACCACAGGCGAAGGTGACCCCGTGTGATTCAATGCGCTTCAGAATGTCTTCGCCGTCGACCTTGCGCAACACGATGTGCTTTCCGCCCATGCCTGTGACGGTGTAGGTCTGACCCCAGCCGTTGCAGTGGAACATGGGAAGGGTGTGGATGTACACGTCGCGGTCGGTCACCGTGGAATGCCACCCAAACGTCACGGCGTTGGTCCATGCGTTGCGGTGCGTGATCTGCACGCCCTTCGGCCGTGCCGTCGTACCGCTCGTGTAGTTGATCGTCGCGGTCGCGTCTTCGTCGGGTTCCCACGCGGTCGGCTCGGCCGACGACGCCGGTAGCTCGGCGAAGAGTTCGGCGTCGTCTGAACCGTCGAGGATGAACCTGTGCTCAACCGCTATGTCTTTCACGATGTCGGCCTGCTCCGGGTCCACCAGCAGGACCCGGGCACCCGAGTGTTTGACGATGTAGGCGATCTCTTCGGCGTTCAGGCGGAAGTTGATCGGCACGAGCACGCGCCCGTAGGTACCGGTCCCCCAGAACGAGATCAGAAACTTGGCCGAGTTGGGGCTCACAATGGCCACCCGGTCGCCGACCCCGATCCCGAGATCCTCAAGCTTGCGAGCCATGCCACGCACCCGTCGCCCGACCTGATGGTAGGTCAACTCGCCCAGACCACCCACCGAACCCGGCTCATCGACCACAGCGACGCGATCTCCGTAGACGTTCACCGCACGCTGCAGGAAATCGCCAACACTCAATGGAACTTTCATACGTACCCCTCGGACGAACTGATAAGGAAACAGCCCGCGGCGGTGCGCACCAGCTAGCGCACAACCACCGGGATTGCGGTTTCCCATCATGGCGCACGGAGCCGTCGTCGTGCAGATCGACCCGGTTGCGGGTGGGGTCGACGTGCGTCTGATCAAGCGAAATCGGCGACCGTGAACTGGGTAAGAATCACCGCCATGACGTTTCAGCGCATAGGAGTGGTCGGCGGCGGATTGATGGGCTCGGGCATCGCCGAGGTCGCAGCACGGGCCGGTCTCGACACCATCGTTCTCGAGGCCGACGACAACGCAGCCGATCGGGCCCGAAAACGACTCGAGACGTCACTGGCCCGAGCCGTTCGGTCGAACAAGCTCGACGACGCAGGAATGGAGCGGGCCCTGAGCTTCCTCTCCTTCGCCACGGAGATGGAGGCACTTGCCGACCGTGACCTCGTCGTCGAGGCGATCTTCGAGAACGAAAAAGCGAAGGTCGCGGTTTTCACATCGCTCGATAAGACGCTGACAAATCCCGACGCGGTGCTTGCGTCGAACACGTCGTCGATCCCGATCATGAAGCTCGCAATGGCCACCCAACGCCCGTCACAGGTGATTGGTATCCACTTCTTCAACCCTGTTCCTGTGCTGCGACTCGTCGAGCTGGTGACATCGCTGCTGACCAGCCCCGAAACGATTACCCGCGCCAACGAGTTTGCTACCGTCACCCTGCAGAAGCGGGTCATCCGCTCGCAGGACCGGGCCGGGTTCATCGTCAACGCCCTGTTGATTCCGTATCTCCTCAGTGCCATCCGGATGATGGAGTCGGGCTTCGCCACCGCGGAAGACATCGACGCCGGGATGATCGAGGGCTGTGCCCATCCCATGGGACCGCTCCATCTCGCCGACCTGATCGGGCTCGACACCACCATGGCCGTGGCCGAATCGCTTTACGCCGAATTCAAAGAACCGCTCTACGCGCCTCCACCGTTGCTCTGCCGCATGGTCGAAGCCGGCCTCCTCGGCCGCAAGACCGGTCGCGGCTTTTTCCACTACGGCTGAGGGTCGCCGCCCCGGGCTCCGATAGCGCCTCGTTCATCACCCAAGGGAACCCCACCCGACCCGCCCGCAACCCCGATGAACGTCACACCGGAAGAAAGTCGACAGGTCTACTCAACCGAAGGGGGTGAAGTGTCGATGCTCGTACGGTGAGGTACGAGAGTTCGCGGGTCCCGATTCCGCTCCTAGTGTCGGCAAAGCAGCCCCGCTCGGGCCTGCCTCTCACAGCGCTCGCCGTAGTCATGTCGGCCGCTCTCGGGCTCACCTCGCTCGCCTTCACCGGCCCCGCCCACGCCGAGAGATCGACGACACCGCAAGCGACTCCGCCCGCCCCGGCAGCGCATATCCAAACCATCTCCGACATACAGACCGAGTTGAACCGTATCCGAGCAGAAAAGCAGCTCGTTCCGCTTGTGTTCGACTCGATTCTGACCGAGACATCACAGCGTTGGGCCGACACGCTGGCCGACGAAAACCGGCTCCGTCATGACCCGGCCCTCGTCGCAGGCTATCAAGACGGCTGGACCACACTCAGCGAAAGTATCGCCGCGGGCTCGACCGGGGACGCTGCGTACGCCGGCGTGCTGGCGAACCGGCGTCAGGCGGCCCAGATCGTCCGCAAGGACACGAACTATGCGGGTATTGGACTGACCGAGAAGAACGGACACGTGTATCTGGTCGTCCGATTGGCTGCGCAGCCCGCCGAGTAGGGCGAACCCGACGACGATCCCACCGGTTCGTGCGGTTGGGGAGTTTTGTGAACCAGACGCGAAATGCGTGTCTGCCCGGTTGAGTGTCTTTCCATTTTGTAAAGAGAACCGGTAGCGTTGACTCATGGCCGTTGCGTTACCAACCACGATTTCGGAAGTGCTTTCGGCCCTCGAAGCCAACCCGGAGGCCCACATTCTGGCGGGAGGGACCGACTTCATGGTCGAGGTCAACTTCGGCCACCGGCGACCCGGCTCGATCATCAGCTTGAAGGGCGTAACCGAACTCCGCCATCGGCTCCGTAGCGGATCTTCGATGTTCCTCGGGGCGATGACAACCTACACCGACCTTCAGGCCCCGGATGTTGCCGAGGCCCTTCCGGCCTTGGCGATTGCCGCGCGTACGGTCGGTTCACCCCAGATTCGAAACGCGGGAACCATCGGGGGCAACGTCGGTACCGGATCACCGGCCGGTGACCTTCTCCCGGTTCTAGCGGCCCTCGATGCGACCATACACCTCGTGTCGACGAGCGGCGGCGAGCGGCGTCTGCCTTGGAACGAGTTCTTTATCGGGCCGAAGCGAACGGCCCGTAACCCCGACGAACTTCTCACCGGCGTCACCGTTCCCGTGCTCAACAGTCGACAGGACTACCTCAAAGTTGGGACCCGCAACGCCATGGTCATCTCGGTCGCTGGACTTGCGCTGGTTGTGGACCTCGACCGTCGGACGCTGGGATGCGGCCTTGGCTCGGTTGGCCCCGTTCCCCTCCGAGCGCCCGACGCCGAACAATTTGCAGCCGAACACATCGACTGGGAGAACGTGACGGTCCCCGACCCCCGCACGTACGAAACGTTCGCCTCGATGGTTGCCGCGGCGTCACGGCCCATCGACGATCATCGGTCCACCGCCGACTACCGCCGACACGCCGTCAAAACCATGGCCCAGCGCGCCCTGATGCGCCTGGTTTAGCACGCGACCACTCGACGACCATTCAAACGACCGTTAACACGACCACTCAAAACGACCGTTCGGCAAAGGATCAGGAGACCAGCCGGACTGGGATGCAACCCGACCGAATCCGTCTCCAAGAAACGATGAAATGACAGCAACGACATGAACAGTGAAACGCTTACCTATCGCCTCACGGTAAACGGCGTTGACCATTCCGTCGAAGGCGCATGGCTTGGCGAGAGCCTCCTGTACGTACTCCGTGAACGTTTGCGTCTGTCGGGGGCCAAGAACGCGTGCGAGCAGGGTGAATGCGGCTCATGTTCAGTTATGGTCGACGGAGCGCTGCTTTGCTCCTGCCTCGTACTCGGGGCGGCGGCGGTGGGCTCCGACATCACGACGGTCGAAGCCATCGCCACAACGGACCCCTACGCCGAATCCGGAGCTCCGCTTTCGACCGTGCAACAGGCCTTCATCGACGCCGGCGCCGTGCAGTGCGGCTTTTGCACGCCCGGGCTGATCATGGCCGTCCACGACCTGCTCGACCGACTGCCCGACCCGAACGATCTGGAGATCCGCGAGGCGATCAGCGGCAACCTCTGCCGTTGCACCGGTTACGGGCGCATTTTTGAAGCGATCCGCATCGCGGCCGTGGTTCGTAACCGTCCCCGCGGTGAGGGAGCGGCATGAGCCCCGAAACCACGGTCGTCACCGGCGGCAAACATCGCATTGGGACGTCGGCGCCCCGACCCGACGGCGTGGCGAAGGTCAAGGGCGAGTTCGAGTTCTCCAGCGACCTCTGGGCCGAGGGAATGCTGTGGGCCCACATTTTGCGCTCGCCCCATGCATCTGCCCGGATAGTGTCGATCGACCTCTCCGGAGCGTGGAAGATTCCCGGTGTTCGCACCGTCCTCACCCAAGACGATGTTCCCGGTCGCAAATTGTTCGGCCTCGAACATCCGGACCAGCCGGTCTTCGCCGACGGCACCGTGCGCTACTACGGCGAGGCAATCGCTGCGGTGGCGGCCGACCATCCTGAAACGGCCCGGTTGGCGTGTGAAGCGATCGACGTGACCTATGAGGTTCTCGAACCACTTGTCGACCCCGAAACCGCTATCACCGCGCCGCCCCTTCATCCCGACGGCAATATCTTCCGACATCTGATAATCCGCCACGGCGACCAGAACATCGTGGGTGACGTAGCCGTTGAAGGGACCTACGAAGTAGGCATGCAGGACCAGGCGTTCCTCGGACCGGAGTCCGGTCTGGCCATTCCCGACCCCGACGGCGCGGGCCTGGAACTTCGCGTGTCGACCCAGTGGCTGCACAGCGATATGTGGCAGACCGCAGCGAGCCTCGGGCTTCCGGGAGACCGAGTGCGATTCGTACTCTCCGGAGTCGGCGGGGCATTCGGTGGACGCGAAGACGTCAGCATGCACATCCACCTGGCCCTGCTCGCGTTGCGCAGCGGCCGACCGGTGAAGATCGTCTATTCGCGCTTGGAGAGCTTTCTCGGCCACGTCCATCGTCATCCGGCCCGCATGTGGTATCGACACCATGCGACCCGGGCGGGCGATCTCGTGCGGGTGGAAGCCCGCCTGGTGCTCGATGGCGGAGCGTACGCGAGCACCTCCTCGGCCGTGCTGGCGAACGCTGCGTGCTTCGGCACCGGGCCCTACAAGGTGCCCAACGCAACGGTCGAAGGGTGGGCCGTGCGTACGAACAACCCGTCTTGTGGGGCTATGCGGGGCTTCGGTGCCGTCCAGACGTGTTTCGGCCACGAGTCGCAGATGGACAAGCTCGCGAAGGCGCTCGGCATCGACCCGATCGAGTTCCGTCGCCGCAACGCACTCGCCACCGGCGACCGCCTTATCACCGGACAGAAGATCACCGGAGCGCTTCCCGTCCGGGAAGTCATCGACGCCTTGGCCGCCCACCCGTCACCAGCCGACACGCGAACCACCGATGACATGATGGCGCGTCCGGGTGGCGCGGGCCGAACGGCCGACGTCGACCACATCCAGCGGGGCTACGGCTTTGCGCTGGGCTGGAAGAACCTCATGTTTGCCGAAGGCTTCGACGACTATTCAACGGCCTCGTGCACCGTGAAGGGCGGTCAGGTCTCGATCAAGACCGCCTGCGCTGAAGTCGGCCAGGGATTTGTCACGCTGGTCGAACAGATCGGACGCACCGAGTTCGGCGTCGACGACGTGACAATCGAGCAGAGCGACACCACGATTGGATCGGCCGGGTCGACGAGCGCCAGCCGGCAGACCTGGATGTCAGGCGGCGCGGTGAAAGCGGCATGCGACTCCGTGCGTGCGAAAATTCTTCAGCACGTGGCAGCGCGCCACGGAGTTCCGATTGAGGCCCTCGAAATCCGCGACGCCCACATCGTTTCCCTCAACCGCGAGATCGACATCACGCTGGCCGATATAGACGAAACATTCACTGACACCATCGAGTTCCATCACGCGCCGACCGTTCACCTCGACGACGACGGCCAGGGCGATGCCCACGTCAGCTTCGCCGTGGCAGCCCACCGGGCCGTGGTCGATGTTGATACGGGCCTCGGATTGCTCCGAGTCGTGGAGATGGCGACGTCTCAAGATGTCGGTCGGGTCCTGAACCCGTTGCAGGCGATCGGACAACTCGAAGGCGGCGCGGCCCAGGGACTTGGGCTGGCCGTCATGGAGGAAATCGTGCTCGACAAGGGCCGCGTCCGTAATCCCAGCTTCACCGATTACCTCATTCCCACCGCTCTCGACATGCCGACCGTGGTCATCGCGGGATTCATCGAAGTACCGGAGCCGGGTGCTCCCTACGGGGCAAAGGGCATCGGTGAACCTCCGACCATCTCCTCCACGCCCGCTATCGCCGCCGCGATCCGAAATGCCACCGGTCTGGAACTACCCCGGGTTCCGGTCCGTCCGCAGGACATCGTGTTTGCGAAACTTCGCTGATTCGGTGTCTTTGGGGATGGTTGTTGCGTCACAGACGCAACAACCATCCCCAAGGCCTGTGCGGTTGGGGGTCGAGGGCCCGGGCTCTACGCTGAAGCCACTTCATCTGAGATATCGGTCCACGAACGGGTGTACGGCACACGTGCAGCGAATGAACGTTTGGAACTGAATCACTCTGCGCGCTGAATGTCTGTGGACATATCTGCACACTTATGAACAGCCAAGCCGGGTTATCCCCAGACTTGTGCACAGTTTCACGCTCGTTTGGCGTTGTTTGGCGTTGTTTCGTTCCCAATCAACCCTTTCCGTAGTAGCAAGCGCTCGGCCGTCACGGGCCGAGCGCCTCCAGAAACCGAAGTGGTTTGTAAGGTGACGCAAGTCACATCACCGCGGCCAGCCGTAGTTAGAGTCGCTCTCCGGAGGTGAGGTCGAAGAAGTGCAGATGCGAAGTGTCGACCGCGACATCAATCAGCTCGCCGGGGCGAACCCGGGTCCGGGCGTTGAAGCTGGCTACGAACGTGGAGCTGGCCTCGCCACCGAGGCGCGACAGATTGTCGTCCTCCTCGGACTTCTTGTTCGCATCCGTGAATACCTGGGGGGTGTCAACGCCGAAATGCACCATCACTTCGCTGCCCAAGGCTTCGGTGATGTCGACCTTGGTCTTGAGGGTCCGGTTCTCGGCTCCACCGATCACCGTCGCATCGTCCATGTCTTCGGGGCGGATTCCCAACACGACCCGACGACCATCGGTAACCGCCCCTTCCAGACCCGGACGGGTTGCGACCAACGCCGGATCGAGGAGGAGCTTCTGGTCACCCAGGTGGGCCCACGTCCCCGAGGCGTCGCGAGATATGGTCGCTTCGGCGAGGTTCATGGGAGGCGAGCCGATGAAGCCGGCTACGAACAGGTTGGCGGGATTGTCGTAGATGAACTGCGGAGTATCGACCTGCTGCAGAACGCCTTTGCGCATGACGGCCACGCGGGTGCCCATGGTCATGGCCTCGATCTGGTCGTGGGTGACGTAGATCGTGGTCACGCCGAGACGCTGCTGGATGCGCGCGATTTCCGCGCGGGTTTGCACGCGCATCTTCGCGTCAAGGTTCGAAAGCGGCTCGTCCATGAGGAACACCTTCGGTTCACGCACAATCGCGCGACCCATGGCCACGCGCTGACGCTGACCACCCGACAGCTGCTTCGGACGTCGGTCGAGTAACTCATCGAGACCGAGCATGCGGGCGGCTTCGCCGACTCGACGCGTAATCTCGTCTTTGGGGGTCTTGCGCAGCTTCAGGCCGAACCCGATGTTCTCGGCGACCGTCATGTGCGGGTAGAGCGCATAGCTCTGGAACACCATTGCTATATCGCGGTCCTTGGGCGCAACCTCATTCATCCGGTTGTCGCCAATCCGCAACTCGCCAGCCGTAATGTCTTCCAGTCCGGCGACCATGCGCAAGGCGGTGGTCTTGCCACAGCCCGAGGGGCCAACCAGGACAAGAAACTCGCCATCGTGGATCTCGAGGTTCAGGTCGATTACAGCTTCGAAGCCGTTGTCGTAGCGCTTCCCGATGTGTTCGAGTTGTACCGAAGCCATTGGCGTCCCCCTGAAGACTGCGATCGCGTCTGCGACGCTGCGACACGTTAGCGGACAATGTGTTGTCCGTCACTACCCCATTTCCGCCGCAACTGCTGTAGAAAGATCCCATGACACTGATCGCCGATTTCACCGTTGAACCGTTCGTGCCCGGTGCGCCCGGTCCTCATGTTCTTGCGGCCATCGATGCGGCCCGCCAAGCCGGCGCTACCCTCGTGGTCGGACCATTCGGCAACGAAGTCACGGCGGACGACGATGCGGTTGTGCTCAACGCGGTGGCCCGGGCGTTGGAAGCCGGGATGGCCGCCGGCGCGACCCGGTTGGCGGTGGAAGTCCGCCAAAGCTGACCGCTGAGAGATTCCGGATCAGGCGACGGCGCTGCCGTCGAGCAGCGGCAGGTAGCCGTGTTGGAGCGCAGCGACGATCGTCGGCGGAGTGAGAACCAGAACCTCACCCCTTCGCGGCCGGGCAAGTACCGGACCCCACCCGGCGAACGTGAACGGTTGCCTCGTCTCCGCTCCGAGCAGCATCGCTTCATCGTTCCCGGCCACGATCACCGTTCCGCTGGGAAGACCAGCTATTTCAGCCGTCCAAAGGCGCCGATCGGCCGCACGGGTGAGCCCTCGACCCGGGCGTAGCCGTTCAGACTGCAATCGCCGGTTGAGCTCCGAAGCCGAGGGCTTGCCAGTTCTACGGTCGGGCGAAACATCGAGCGCGCCGTGAAAGTCGCGCTCATCGGAGAGTGCTATGGCGTCACGAAACGAGAGATAGGCATCGCGTCGGCAGTATCCGCAGGGGCGGTGGCCGGCCGCAAGCGCCACGGCTTCATCAAGGAAGAACAGCGGCGTCCACCGGCGAGGGTCATCGAGCGGCTGGCGTCGACCACCGAACTCCGTGACGCAGGAGATCCAGAGCGAGCCCCGATGATGCACGTTCAACTGCCCGTATGCGTTGACCAGGCAGCCGCGGTTTCCCGTAAGCAACCCGCGACTGGAAACTGGGTGCAGATCGCCCCAGGGGTCGATACGGTTTCGGCGGGGCATGACGCAACTCTTACAGCCCGGGGCGCCAACGGAAACGGCCGGGTCAGCGGATCCGGCCCACGCCCACCATGTCGCGCCGGAGAATTGAGCCAAGTTTTACTGGGCGACCGCTCCGCGACGCTTCAACCATCTGGCCGTTCCCGACGTACATCCCAACGTGGTGGATCGGCCGCCCGAAGAAGACGAGGTCTCCGGGCCGGATCTGGGACACGCTGACCCTCGCGGTCGACGCGAATTGCGACCGGGAACTGTGCGGTAACGAAACCCCCGCTGCCCGCCATGCGAACAGCATCAGCCCCGAGCAATCGAACGAACTCGGACCCGAAGTGGCCCAGACATACGGCTTACCCAACTGGGCCATCGCGAGGTCTACTGCGGCCGAGGCCCGGGGCGAGGCCGGAACGTCCGCGGCGATACCGGCCTCGATTGCGAGTTGGGCGTCGGTCTGGTTGGCCGGGTCGGTTGGAGCGGCGGCGCCGAAGATAGCTGAGCCTGTTCGATCGGTCTTTCCCGGTTTGGTGGAGTGGCGCGGTGGGAGAAGGCTCACCTGCGGTATTTGGCCGCCGCCCGAGGCTCCAACCCCGGCCGACGTGCCCTGCCCGAGCCGCAGCCGGGTCGTTTTGCGACGGCGTTCCAACTCGGCGCGGGCGGCGGCCTGCGCCTTACGCTGCGCGGCCGACGCCGCGGCTGCTTCCCGCTCGGCCGCCGCCTTCTCGGCCGCCTTCACCAGATCAGCCAACTCACCCTCAGCCTGAGCCTGAAGTGCTTCGTACTCCTTCAGGAGTTCAGCTGCCCTCTTCCGTTTCGACTCCAGAATCTTGACCTCACCGGCTGTTTCGGCCTTGGCCTGGTTCACCGCTCTCTGGGTTTCGTTCAGCGTTTGCAAAGATGCGTTGAGGGCATCTTCGGCGTCGAACCTTGCAACAGCACTCCGTTTTGCGTATGCCGCCCGACGCTCAAGTTCGTTGATCGATTCGGAGTCTCGAAGCGCATCGGTATTTGAGCCCGGTGGACTCGCAAAGACGGCGAGCGCCTGGGCCCGGATGCGTTTGCGCAACTCTGCGAGTGCGACTTCAGCTTCCGCCGCGGACCTGGAGGACGCTTTGACCTTCCTCGTGAGCTTGTTCAGCCGGACTTGAGCGTCGAGGTAGTCCTCGTTGAGCAGTTCAATCTTCGTAGCCGTGGCATCGATCGATGCCCGAAGGCGTTCGGCTTGTTTGCGTTTCTGCGCAACGGACACACCTTCAGACGCGGTGGGCGCGACAACCAGGCCCAGCACAGCAAGGCAAACAGCACCAACCAACACTTTGGACCCAGGTGTCACCCCGATTGGCTGGTGGTCAGCGGACCTTCTCCGCAACAACACGGTGAAACCCTAGCGGCTCCGACCGATCCAATCGTCGCGGCCGTCACGGAGGAATCACTCTGACCCAACCCAACAACCCTGGAAGTTCACGCAAAGCCGACCACGTGATGGTGATGGGTGATCGGTCTATCAGCCCATGCGTGTCAGGAACTCACGTCCGCCAAGATACGGACGCAACGCTGCAGGAACCCGAACCGTACCGTCTTCCTGCTGATGGTTCTCAAGCACTGCGATGATCATCCGGGCGAGAGCGCATAGCGTGCCGTTGAGTGTGGCCACAGGCTCAACACCTTTCTCCGCGCGCTTACGAATGTTGAGTCGACGGGACTGGAAGTCGGTGCAATTCGAAGTGGACGTCACTTCACGGTAGGTGCCCTGGCTCGGGATCCAGGCTTCGCAGTCGTACTTGCGCACTGCACTCGAACCAAGATCACCGCTCGCCACGTCGATGACACGGAACGGAATCTCAAGCGCGCGTAACAACTGCTTCTCCCATCCGAGAAGGCGCAGGTGCTCGTCGTGCGCGTCGGCGAGATCGCAATAGACGAACATCTCGACCTTCTCGAACTGGTGCACGCACAGAATGCCGCGGGTGTCTTTGCCGTAGGAGCCCGCCTCACGACGGAAGCACGAGGAGTACCCTGCGTAACGCCGCGGCAGCGACTCAGCCGAGAGGATCTCGTCTTTGTGGAACGCGGCGAGCGGTACTTCGCTCGTGCCCACCAGGTAGAGATCGTCTTCGGGGAGGTGGTAGATCTCGGCCGAGTGAGCCCCCAGAAATCCGGTGCCCTCCATCGCTTCCGGCTTCACCAGTACCGGCGTGATGACCGGGATGAAACCCGACTCAACCGCCTGGGCGATGGCGAAGTTGATCAGTGCGAACTCGAGAAGCGCACCGATGCCGGTGAGAAAGTAGAAGCGGGCACCGCTGACTTTCGCTCCGCGTTCAGTGTCGATCGCTCCGAGGAGGTCGCCGAGCTGCAGATGATCACGAACCGGGAAGGCAAACGTGGGTGGTGTACCGACTTCTTCGAGTACCACGAAGTCGGCTTCGCCCCCGGTTGGAACGCCGGCTTCGACGATGTTGGAGAACTGCATGTGTAGGGCCAGGACTTCAGCGTCGAGTCGGGTCTGCTCGGCCTCCGCTGCCTTCACCCGGACCGCGAGGTCAGACGCTCTCGCCAGGAGTGCGTTCTTTTCCTCGCCCGCTGCTTTGGCGATCTCCCGGCCTATCGACTTCTGTTCAGCGCGGGCGGTGTCGAACGCCACGATCGCGGCACGTCGGGATTCGTCGGCGGAGAGAAACCGTTCGACCAACGACGGGTCTTCACCTCGCACGGTTTGCGACGCACGGACGGCATCGGGGTTTTCTCGGAGCAGGCGAACATCAATCACCCGTACAAGCTATCGCCCGGGCCGCGACCGGCCGATGCACTTCCGGGACTGCGGATAACCGACCCGGTCATCGGCTCCCAGCGACCGGCGGTTGAGTTCCCTCGATGATCGCCTCGGCGCGTCGACGAACCGCGCCGTGTGACTCTTCGCCGTGCGGAAGGATCCAAAAACGATCGGCCTTTATCGAGTCGACGATCGTCGCCCGTGCGGCGGCCTCGAGGTCATCCACCTTTCGCACATCGCACCGGACCCCGAGCACCGGATAACCCGCTGCGCCGAGCGCCACTTCCGCAGTGGCCAGCGCCGCCTCTTCGACATCCGCGACAACCAGGTTCATACCCTCGGCCCCCAGAAGGTGCGCCGTGGCAAGTCCGATGCCGGATGCGCCGCCTGTGATGAATGCCGTTTTTCCACGAAGTTCGTCCATGGCGCAGTGTCGCAGGGTCCGCTCGGGGGGAGCCAATCCAGCGGTTTGAGCACAAACCGACAACTGTCGCCGGTTTTGTCGTCGGTTTGTGTTCAAACCGAGAAGCCGTTGCCAGTAGCGTTTCGGTGTCATGGGGAGTGCTCTGAAGGTCACGGATCTTGTTGTCCGCTATCCGTCGCAACCCAACCCCGTGACAGCGGTCGACGGGATCTCCTTCACCGAGGAAGCCGGTCGGGTGCTGACGCTCCTTGGTCC
>JANMZO010000466.1:0-30888 GCA_031383405.1 Acidimicrobiia bacterium
CGCGTTTCGACCGCGCCGGGTCGCAGGGGTGCTGCCTGCGGGCCCACGGGTCGGCTGACTGGAATTGCTGGAGTTGCTGGAATTCTGACCCGAAGGAGGGGTTCGAGGTGCGGGGATGCTTGATGGCGCAGTGCGGCCGGAGTGACCCGAGGCCGAATGGTGACGATCCTCTGACGCAGGGCGCGCTCGATCAGCTTGGTTGGGACGCGCCGCGGGGCGACTTGAAGGCATGGAAAAACGACGTTTCTTGACTAGGGACGCGACCCCCGTCTGACGCCGACAAACATGTCGAAAGGACTCAGAGAAGTCGCCGAACTCACGATGAGCTGTCGCTACCTTAACGCCATATCGACCGGGTCATCGACGTTTTCGGGTTGGTGTAGCAAACGTCACGTCGATCGACACGGTCAGAGAGTGGCGTCGAAACGGTCCCGTCAATCCTCAATCCGGTCGATAAGCCCCCATACGAGCGCCGTCGAGGCGTCGATCACCGAGCCTGACAGCCCCAGTAACGCGGTGCGATGGCGACCGATGCGGCGGGACATGCTGACCGTTCCCCCGGCTCCCGGTATGAGGCCCAAGCCGATCTCCGGAAGGCAGATCCGGGCATTGGATGACGCCGCCACATCCTT
Source organism: Acidimicrobiia bacterium (assembly GCA_031383405.1). Taxonomy (GTDB): domain Bacteria; phylum Actinomycetota; class Acidimicrobiia; order Acidimicrobiales; family JANYDT01; genus JANMZO01. The sequence goes on from JANMZO010000466.1 coordinate 633, forward strand.
GACAAAGGCCGCAAGTTCGATCCCTGCTCCGTAGCAGGCCCCGTGCAGATGGACGGTCGTTTGGTCAGCCAGTTGGGCAAGAAGCCACGCCGGGCTTCGGGTCAAACGGGTGAGATGCGACGCGATGGGAGACGCAAAGGTTCCGAACTCGGCCAGATCACCGCCACTGCAGAATGAACGACCGCGACCGGAAACATCGATCTGCGTAACCTCCTCATCCATGAGAGCAATACTAAGCGCGCTTACAAGTGCGTCACGCATGTCACGGCTGAATGCATTGTGGCGCTCGGGGCGGTTCAACTCGATCACTAGGCGGTCGCCGGTGCGGTCAACAACAACGGCTTCGTCCGTCGGTGCAGAGCCACCGAATGGATTGCCGCGACCGGTCAGCCAGCGGGCGAACTCCGGCCCGCTCTGGAGCACCGAATACGTGACCGACTCGGCCACCAAACCCTGATGTACCGTTCGGGTGTCGGCCCCTCGAAGGTGGACGGCCAGTGCCGTTGCGGCGAGGGGATTCGAGGTGATTGATGATCTCAGGTCGGCGCCGAACCGGACAACCTCGTCGTCATCGAGAACGACGTCGCATAGATCGGTCGTCATCGACGCCGGGGCACAGTTCGTCGCGACAATGATGCAGGGCACGGTCGCGAACTCGGCCGAGTGATCGGCGAGACGCTGAGGTGAGCCGTCGACACCGCTGAGGTCGACACCGCCGAAGTCGACGAACGCGGCGACGATGCCGTGCTGAAGCGACAATTCTTCGTGTAGGCGGTGCAAGGCGAACATCTCGAGGTAGTCGGCACCCGACAGTTCGACGATGGAGTGCACCCGCCAAGGGTACGCTCACGACCGAATGGAAGCGAACACACAGAACGACCTGACTCCGTGGTGGCCGACACTGTTCGGCGCACCCGAGGAGACATCGTTCCGACAACTGCTCTCGGACCCGCTGGGTCGATCGAATCGGGTGAGTTCGGCGATTCCAACCGCCGTCGACGATGAAACCCGCAAGGCCTCTCGTATGGCATTCGCCGAGTTAACCGGAGAGTCGAGGGGAAACGCGCGACCGCCCACTCGGACATTCTGCGAGAAGGTCGACGCCCTGTCGTCGCTTCTCAGCGCGCTTTCGGGCACCCCGATCGATGGGTTTGCGATGCTGGCCGAACGTTCGCTCCGGGGAAACGGTGTTCGTCGCAACGGCCCAATCTCCTGCGGGGGTGCCACGCGCCTTCTCCCGTGTCTCGACGGCACAATCGCGATCTCATTGAGCCGAGCGACCGACATTGATTCGCTGCCAGCGTTCCTTGCTGCTCTGGGGATGGTTCCTGCCACGGCTGAGACAGCGGGAGCGACTGAGGATGAAACATGGCGGATGCTGGAACGGGCGATTGCCCGGGGACCGGCCCGTTTATGGGTTGAACAGGCAGTCCTCCTCGACATGGCGGTCGGCGAACTGCGAGAGACACCAACGCCGACGGTTGAGGAGCCGGCGGTTCGTACTCTGACCGGACCCCGGCAGTCGGACCCGCCGATGGGCACCGGAGCCGCCCGACGGGAGCATGCGCCTCCGCTCGTCGTCGACCTTTCATCGCTCTGGGCCGGTCCACTCTGTTCACGACTACTCCGCCAGGCCGGCATGCGGGTAATCAAGGTCGAAGACGTGAACCGCACCGACGGGGCGCGCGTCGGATCTCCGGAGTTTTTTGCCGCGCTGCACCGTGGCAAAGAGTTCATGCAGTTTGACTTTCATTCCGGTAGCGGTCGACGCGATCTTGCGGAGCTACTACAGCGGGCCGACGTGGTCATCGAAGGATCCCGCCCGCGAGCACTGGCATCTCTTGGCATTGATGTGGAACAACTGCTGCACGGGACGGGACCCGGCCTGTGGACCTCGATAACCGGGCACGGGCGAACCGGTCGCTGGGCAAACCGTGCGGCCTTCGGCGACGATGCTGCCGTCGCTGGTGGTTTGGTGCACCGGGAAGGGCCCGATACCTGGTTCTTCGGCGATGCGGTGGCCGACCCGCTGACTGGAATGGTGGCTGCAGCGGCAACGTTGATGGCGTGGAAGGATTCGAAGCAACCGACATCCTCCAATCGGGCTGGCCGATCGTCGACTCTCCTCGATGTCGCGATGGCTCGGGTCGCTGCCTCGTTTTCGGGTCGCGCCCCGAAGTTGCCGGGGTTTCCGAGGGTGGGGTGTGACGATGACTGATCAGCCCGTAGCAGGTCCAACCGTGTCAGCGCGGTTGGCCGGTGTTCCCCCTGTCCATCCCCCTACGCTCATGCGTGGGGTTGAAGTGGACGGCCAAGTCTGTGACGTCGGCATCGTCGAAGGAGCCGTCCGGTACATCGGTCATGGGGGTGATAAGTGTGCATACGAAATGGTCATCGATGGCAGGGGTGGTGGATTGATCCCGGGACTTCATGATCATCATCTCCATGTCCTCGCGCTGGCCGCGGCGAGAGCATCCGTTTCGGCCGGCCCACCCAACGTCATGTCGGGCGCACAACTGGGAAGGGCGCTGAGCGACGCCGACCGCCGGCTTCCGCCAGGGACCTGGCTGCGTGCCGTGGCCTTCCACGAGAGTGTCGAACCTTCGCTGGATCGTGACTGGCTCGATCGGGTGGTCCCTGATCGACCCGTTCGGGTTCAGCATCGCAGCGGTCGTCAGTGGATCCTCAACTCGCGGGCGCTGGAGGTTTGTGGGCTTCATAACCCGGCTTCGGTTCCCGGCGCTTCGATCGATTGCGACGCCGACGGTCGTCTGACCGGCCGCATAACCGGGGCCGACACGGCCCTTCGACATCTGTGGAACACCGGCGAGAGCGTCGGCGACTCGGTACTTCGGGTCAGTCGGGAGCTTGCGTCCTACGGAGTCACCGGAATCACCGACGCGACCCCTTTCGCCGGCTCCGAAGACATGGAGCCCCTGATCGAATCGGCCCGCGTTGGTGGGCTCCTCCAACACCTGATGGTCATGGGAGCTCCCGCACTTCGGCCTTCGGCCGCGGACGTGCACCCTGCCACTCTGGGCCCCGCGAAACTCGTCATTGCCGACGACTCGATTCCATCGATCGAGGCGATCGTCGACGACATTTTGGCCGCACGCTCGCTCGGTCGCACGGTCGCGGTGCACTGCGTGACCCGTATCGCCCTTGTGTTGTGTTTGGCCGCCCTTGAGGAAACCGGTGTGGTCGCCGGTGACCGAATTGAGCACGGAGCGATTGTCGACCGGGGACTCGCCCGGCAACTCGCACGGATGGGGCTCCTGGTGGTGACACAGCCGAACTTCGTATTCGAGCGCGGCGATAACTACCTCATGGATGTCGAAGAAGCGGATCAGCCACATCTGTACCCCTGTGGGAGCCTCATTGCTGAGGGTATCGGGGTCGCGGGGAGCACCGACGCTCCCTTCGGCCATCCTGATCCATGGAGGGCCATGCGCGCTGCGACAGAGCGACGCACGGCATCGGGGAAGTCGATCGGGTCCGACGAACGTGTTTCGGCGTACACCGCGCTCAGCCTGTTTCTCGGTACCGCTAGTGCCCCGACCGGTCCCGCGAGGCGGATCGCGATCGGTAGTTCCGCAGATGTTTGTCTTCTGCACGTTCCAGTCGCCGAAGCACTCCGCTCCCTGTCGGCGGGCACTGTACGGGCCGCGTGGATACAGGGCCGAATGGTGCACGGCAACTGACGATCGCCGTCCGATTTCGGTCCGCACGTCATCGGTTCAACAACGACGCAGGCCGGACCCCTCGTTGTGTGGAACGATGCTCACGTGCCAATCGACTATTGGGTCCGTGTGTACGCCGGTGTGCTGGGAAAGGTGATCGGGGTGTTTCTCGGGCGACCGTTCGAGAACTGGTCGCACGAGCGCATCGCCGAGCAGCTGGGCGAGATCAACGGATACGTGCACGACCGGCTCAACGTGCCCCTTATTGTCACCGATGACGACATCTCCGGAACACTGACGTTCATCCGGGCCCTCTCCGACTACGGCTGCGCTCGAGACATAACACCCGCGCAGATCGGACACACATGGCTGAACTATCTCATCGAGAATGAAGCCGTTCTCTGGTGGGGCGGCCTCGGCAACTCGACCGAGCACACGGCGTATCTCCGGCTCAAAGACGGGGTCGAAGCTCCGGCGAGCGGATCGATCGCGCTGAACGGGCAGGTCGTGGCCGAGCAGATCGGGTCGCAGATCTTCATCGACGGTTGGGGCATGGTCGCACCCGGTGAGCCTGAGTTGGCTGCGGATCTGGCGCGTCGGGCGGCAAGCGTCAGCCACGACGGCGAAGCGATATATGGGGCGCAGGTGATTGCGGCGATGGTGGCGCAGGCCTTCATCGAATCGGATGTGAACCGGTTGATCGATACCGGACTCTCCGTGATTCCGGCCACGTCGACGATTTATCGGTTGATCAGCCAGGTGCGGGCGTGGCACGCCACGGTTCCGGATTGGCGTGATGCGCGCGATCTTCTCGACGCGCATTTCGGCTACGCAACGTATGGAGGGAACTGCCATATCGTTCCCAACCACGGCCTCATCGTGTTGGCCCTGCTCTACGGCGAGGGCAGCTTCGACCGTTCGATGATGATCGTGAACACCGCCGGGTGGGACACCGACTGCAACTCGGGCAACCTCGGTTGCCTCCTCGGTGTGATGAACGGGCTCGACGGCTTGAACAACGGCTATGACTGGCGCGGTCCGGTTGCCGACCGGCTGTATCTTCCCACGGCCGATGGCGGCCGTTCGATCACCGATGCGCTTACCGAGTCGGTGCACCTCACCAATATCGGACTCGCGCTGCACGGCGAACCACCGATCGTGCCGAAAGGTGGCTCCCGGTTTCACTTTGAGCTGCCGGGAGCTTTGCAGGGATTCACCGCCGTCTCCGGCTTCAGCTCGGATGACCGCTCGGATGACCGCTCGGATGACCGCGTTGTGCTTGAGAACGTGGAGGGCTTCAGCAAACGCGGCAAGCGCAGCCTGGCGATCAGATGGCGCAAAGGCGAACCCGTCAGTCGTCTGCGCGTCTCGACGCCGACCTTCATTCCGTCACGCGAAGTCGGGAATTTCTTTGATCAGCCCGGATACCGGCTGCTCGCCTCGCCGACCATCTATCCGGGTCAAGTTGTCTGTGCGCGCGTGACCGCCGATCCGCTGAACGCGGCGGCACTCGACGTGCGCCTCGCCATTGAGCACTACGGGGCCGACGACGAACTCGTTGGTATGCACGGAGATCGTCATACTGTCGCGCCCGGGCAGGCCGTCGAACTGACGTGGACCGTACCCGACACGGACGGCCAACCGACAGCGACGATCGGTATCGAACTGGTTGAAGCCGGCGGGTCGGCCGGATCGGTGTATCTCGACGAGTTGGGCTGGTCGGGACCGCCCACGGCACGGTTCAACCGACCCGCGGCCCGACTGGCCAGACTGGGTACACACGGATCAGGCCCGTCGATGTGGCGCAAAGCCTGGGTCGACGCACTTGACGCCCGGTCGCGCATTGCCGATCGCGACGGTTGGCCCGAACCATACCGTCTCATTCAAAACGTCGGACGGGGCCTGCTTATGCACGGCACCCGGGAGTGGACCGACTATGAGGTTCGTGTATCGATGACGCCGCATCTCTGCCGCCTGGGCGGGGTCGCCGTCCGCGTGCAGGGAATGCAGCGCTACTACGCCCTGCTGCTAGACGCCACGACCACGCGTCTCGTGCGCCGGTTCGAAGGGCGCGACACCGTGCTGGCCGAGACGACGGGCGGCTGGCCGACCGGTACCACGAGCGATCTGCAACTCGCTGTCGTTGGAAACCACCTCATTGCGACAGTCAACGGACTCGAGATACTTTCGACGGAGGATCCCGATGACCTGTTCACCGGGGGTGGAATCGGCCTGGTGGTCGAGGAGGGCAGGATCGGTTGCGATTCTGTCGAAGTCGGTGCCGTATCCCGCTGATCATGGCATCGCAGTTCGAAGCGTCACTTCGTGTAACCGCATCCGGAGAAACATCCGATCCGAGTCGTTGATTGCGCAGTCAAGCGCCCGCCGATAGTCCGTCGCCGCCTTTTCCCACTCGCATAGTTGGCGGTGGAAGTCAGCCCGGGTGGACCAGTAGAGATGCCAACGCTCAACCTCGGCGCGCTGCGCAGCGGTGAAGCCGTCAAGCATCATGAGGCCCGCTCGTGCGCCCTCCGAAAACGAGAGGGCCACCGCGCGGTTGACGCGAACAACCGGCGTCGGTTGAACCTGCTCCAAAAACCCGTAGAGTTCGGCTATCTGGGGCCAGTCCGTGTCGGCGAACGTCGTGGCCAGGCCGTGCAGCACGGCAATGGCCGCTTGGAGTTGAAACGGACCGACCCGATGGCGTCGCAGGATCGATTCGACCAGACCGGCGGCTTCAGCAACAGCGGCATGGTCCCAGAGCGAACGGTCCTGGTCGGCGAGCAGAATCACCGACCCAAGGCCATCAACGCGGGTCGCCCGGCGGGCGTTCGTGGCCAGGATCAGCGCCAGGAGCCCGAGCACCTCCGGCTCGTCGGGGAGGCAGCGCGCGGCCAGTCGAGCCAGCCGCAGCGCGTCGGCGGCAAGATCTATGCGCGCATCCAATCTTCCTTCCGTGGCGTGGTGGGAGGTGGTGAAGACAAGGTAGATGGCCGACAGAACGGCCGGCAGGCGTTCGGGAAGCTCGTGGTCCTCGGGTACCCGGTACGGAATCCGGGCCGTCGCGATCTTCTTCTTCGCCCGACTGATCCGCTGCCCGATCGTCGGTTCGGGGACGAGAAAGAGCCGGGCGATCTCTGTGGTCGTCAGACGGCACAGCGTTCGAAGCGTGAGTGCGATCTGCGCCTCCTTGGAGAGCGCGGGATGACAGCAGGTGAACAGCAGACGCAGTTCATCGGGGGGACTGTGCACGCTGACTGATCCGGGGTCTGCCGGTTCGTCGAGTAATCGGGTTGATGCTGTTTCACGCTTCAGTCGCGTTGATTCACGACGGATCCGGTCGAGCGCCTTCCGGCGAGCGACGGTCGTCAGCCATGCTCCGGGGTTGCCAGGGACGCCGGTTCGAGCCCAGTGTTCAAGCGCGGCCAAGGCCGCTTCCTGCATTGCGTCTTCAGCCAGATCGAAATCGTGCGTCAGCCGAATGAGGGTGGCCACAACCCGACCACCCTCGTTTCGGATGACATCTTCCAGCATCGAATCGGGGTCGCCCGGAATGATCTACTCCCCAGAGAAGTCGACGACAGGTCGGACCTCCACCCGGCCGCGCCACGCCCCCGGAATCTGGGCCGCCCATTTGAGGGCCTCATCAAGATCTTTGCAGTCAAGCAGATAGAAGCCGCCGAGAACTTCCTTCGTTTCGGCAAAGGGGCCGTCGGTCATGATGACGTCGCCACCTTTTGCTCCGCCGCTGACGTGGATGGTGGTCGCCGTGGAGGGGGGTTGCAAGGCCTCGCCTCCGGCGATGACCCCGGCGGCTCCTCCGTTGGCTCCGAACTCGTTGTACTCGGCCATAACCGTGGCCCACTGGTCCGGGGTTGTCTGTTCGGCGGCTTCGGCACCCTCGTAAATGAGAGCAGCGTAACGTGGCATGGTTGCATTCCTTTCTCTGCCGGCGGCAGCACGATGATGTGGTGATTCGAGCAGACGACGAACGGGAGTGATCGGATTTCGACATGTCTGACCGGAAATTCATGGCGAACCTCGGGCCGACCGGTTTTCCCCAGCCTGCTTGGTTCGAACCTCGATGTCCAGGCCCTCGGGGCCGGCGACGGTCGACCGCGCCTGCGACGGTGTACCGTGCGCCCGGCACGACCGGCCGCACAGACGTGAGTACATTCAGCTGCGTGACGCCATGCGCAATGAACGAAAGCCGGAGGTAGAGGTGGCCCACGCAACCTCGCTTCCGCGACTCACGGCTGGCCAAGTGTCGCGGGCTGCACCGTGTTCCCGTCATTTGGCGCAACTTCTGGACCCCGACCGCTCGCGTGGTGGCGGTACGGATCCGTCGTTTCGGCTGTGGCGGGCTGTCCACGATGCCCTTCACCTCGCGCACCGGGCGGTGGTCGACGCCGGTGGGCCCCTCGTCGTGCACCTTCCGCGGGTCGCGCCACCGGAGCTCGGGGTCGAAGAACAGCGGGTTTTCACCCAGACGATCGAACACTACGACGAGGCATTCGGCGACGACGAAGCGCTGCTTGACGTGCGCTCCGGAGACACCCTCAGCCGACCTTCCGCGTGTGGTCGGTATCACCTCTCGGCTCAAGCGAATCTCATTTTTCGGCGTCTCTCGTCGCCCCTCGAAATACGGCGGGTCAAACTTCGAGCCCGTCCGTCGTACGAGTTACGGAAACAGCCCGGCGACGTTGCGCTGGCTGCCCTCCTCCGGCCACCCAACGAGTCTTCCGACGTCGTTGCGACGGTGCACACCCTATGGGTCAGCGGCGAGGCCAGCGTTACGACCCAGACCATCTCGTCCCACGACGTCGATGAACTGCGTTCGACGCTGCACCAGCGGGTAGATGCTGCATACGCAGACCCGGAGCAAACGGCACCGGGCTGGTGGTGTGGAACCTGCCCGTTCGTTCTTCGCTGTCCCGCGATTCCCCAGGATTCCCCCGAAACCCTGCTCCATCGCTGGACCGACGACCCCGACCCTGTGTCCGCGCCCGAAGCCTGGCTGCTTCCCGATCCCGACCCCGACCGTGTGGTTGACACCGACGCTGACTCGGACGAGGACTGGTGATGGCGCGCACAGACAGCTCGTGGGATCCGACGCTCGGCGACGAACTCCAACCGGCCAGTCGCGTTCTGACTCTCAACGTGTCACGGATCAGCGATTTTCAACGTTGCCGACGCCTGTTCTTCAACCGGTGGGTTCTGCGGCTCGTCGGCGAAGCATCCACCGAAACAGACGCGGCCTGGATCGGAAGTGCGACACATGCCGCGTTGAATACCCTCCATGCGAAGGGCCGGATCACTCAGCACGGGTCACACTGGCACACCAACAATGCGACCCCCGTTCACTCCTGCGGTGACGAAGATCCGAACCCTGGCGCCGCCGCTGGGCCAAATCTTCGTAACACCGCTGCGGAGATCTCCCATGATCCTCGGGTCACCGCGCTGATACGCACCCATACGATGCTGTGCCCAGGCGATTCGGCTGAGTACATCGATGGCGAGGTCGAAGCCCGTTGGCTCATCGCCCGCAAATCGATCCTTATCACCGGCCGCTTCGATGCGCTGTGGCGCTATCCCGACGGGACCCTTGAGGTTCGCGACTACAAGACGGGTCGCTGCCCGGACTCGATTGATGCTGACCTGGGCGCAGCGATCTACCTGCTTCTGGCGGCGAACTTGGCGTTATCGCAGGTCCCACCGAACCAGCCGCATACTCCGGTCCGGGTGGTTTATGAAGGACTCGCCGCGCCTGAAGGAAAACTTGTGTCGGTCGCGGCCTCAAGGTCTCGCCTGCGAGATGCCCTCAACGAAGTGCTCAACCTGGCGGACCATATCCGCAGGGAGAAGTCGTTCCCGGCCAGTCCGTCGCCCACGAACTGTCGGATCTGCGACTACCGCCACTCGTGCCCCTACAGCCTGGCCACCGAGGACGACTGATCCGATTCGGTTGTGCCGAGTAAGCCGGTCGTGGACAGCAACATGGCGGCTCAAACCGCTGGGACAGTGGAGTTGTTGCTCAGTCGGGTCGAGAGGTTTCCGGTCAGGGAAAGACTGTCAGCAACTAGATTGAAGCCTCCGTTGGTGATGAACAGACACCCGGCCCGGCAATCAGGACGACCATGAGCAACGAAAGTTTCAGCATCACCCCCAAAGGCGCTCCCTCGACCTCCAAAGGGGCTCCGCCTGCAGGAGCGGACTTCATCCGCGAGCAGGTGGCCGCCGACCTTGCGACCGGTGTCAACGGCGATCGTGTCGCCACCCGGTTCCCACCGGAACCAAACGGCTACCTGCACATCGGTCACGCAAAGGCGATCTACCTCAACTTCAGCCTGGCCAAGGAATTCAATGGAACCTGCAATCTCCGGATGGACGACACGAACCCGGTCAACGAAGAAGCTGACTTCGTCGACGGCATACAGGACGACATCCGTTGGATGGGTTTCGAATGGGACGGCGAAGTCACCTACGCGTCGAGCCAGTTTGAGCAACTGTTCCTGTGGACGGAACAACTGATTCGCCAGGGCGACTGCTATGTCGATGACCAGGACGCGCCGACCATCGCAGCGACGCGTGGCGCCATCGGAGTGCCCGGCACCAACAGCCCGTTCCGTGATCGCAGCGTCGATGACAATCTTGACCTTTTCCGTCGGATGCGCGCCGGGGAGTTTCCTGACGGTGCCAAGGTCGTTCGCGCCAAGATCGATATGGCCCACGTCAACGGCCAGATGCGCGACCCGATCATGTACCGGATCCGTCATGTCGATCATCACCGCACCGCCGACGAGTGGTGCATCTATCCGACGTACGACTGGGCGCACGGCCAATGCGACGCGATTGAGGGCATTACGCATTCGATATGCACGCTTGAGTTCGACGCGCACCGCGAACTCTACGACTGGTTCCTCGACAAGCTTGCGCTTCCAGGTGTACGGCCCCGCCAGTACGAGTTTGCCCGGTTGTCTTTGACCTATGTTCTGTTGTCGAAGCGGAATTTGCTGCGGATGGTCCGCGAAGGAATCGTCGACGGTTGGGATGACCCCCGCATGCCAACGATTCGCGGTCTTCGCCGACGCGGGTATTCAGCTGCTGCGATCCGGGCATTCTGCGCGCATATCGGTGTGGCGAAGATGAACAGCACCAACGAGATCGAGTTGCTTGAATCGTTTATTCGCAGCGACCTCAACGCCGCGGCGCTCCGGCGTATGGCCGTTGTCCAGCCGCTGAAGGTTGTGATCGAGAACTACCCCGAAGCTCAGGTTGAATGGCTTGACGCGGTCAACAACCCCGAAGACGCGTCAGCAGGCAGCCGCAAGATCCCATTTTCGAAGGTGCTCTATCTGGAGCAGGAAGACTTCATGGAGGAGCCGGCACCCAAGTTCTACCGGCTGGCCCCGGGTCGCGAAGTCCGTCTTCGCTATGCGTACTTCATTACGTGCACACGTGTCGTGAAGGATGCGGCCGGCAACATTGTCGAGCTACTGGCCACCTACGATCCGGAAACCGCCGGGGGTCACGCGCCCGACGGCCGCAAGGTGAAAACAACGCTCCACTGGGTTTCCGCGGACCACGCAATCACCCGCGAGGTTCGCCATTACAACCACCTGTTCACCGACCCGTTCCCGGCGTCCCACGACGATCCGCTGGCCTTCGTGAACCCGGAGTCTCGGGTCGTTGGCACCGCTTTCGCTGAGCCGTCCCTCGCCGATGTCACGCCCGGGCAGGTCGTGCAGTTCGAACGGCTTGCCTACTACTGCGCCGACATCGACGATCCGACGATCTTCCATCGGACCGTCACGTTGAAAGATGAATGGGCCCGCGTGCAAAAACGCGGATAGGGCAACGCCGGTAGGGCAACGCGGATAGGGCAACGAGGACGCGTTGCTTCCGGTGGTCGGCGAGTCGACCGATTCAGCCTTCGATGATGATGACGGCCCGCTCCGGGCAGTTGCCCGCAGCGCGTCGGGCGGCACCCTCAAGCTCGGTAGGCAGGTCGCCCTCAATCAACACAACGGCGTTGCCGTAGTCATCGGACCCGAAAACGTCGGGAGCGGCGATGGCGCACGCCTGGTGCCCGTGGCAGAGACTGTCGTTGACCTGAACTCGCATGGTGTGATCCTTGTTCTTCAGCCCGGTGGATGCAACCTCAGGCTGATCCGAAAATGGCGGGTACCAATTTCCACGTCCTCGAGACGTCCGTGCCACCGGACAAAAAGACTGAGGTGTTGAGCCTAGGCCTAGCGACCGCGACGCAGTTCCCGCGACGTTGACTGCCGCCTATTTCCTGAACGGTTTCCGTAGCTTGGCCAGGAAGGTCTGGACACCGGTGGGGTTGGCCCAGCCTCCCGCCGATGGGGGGTCCGAAGCGTTTCGCGTGGAAGGCGGAAGCCGGGGAGGACGCACGCTGTAGCGGATCTTCGTTATGAAGCGGAAACCGACGTACGTGAACACTCCCATGAACAGAACGCTCAGCACCTTGGTGACGGTGCCCGTATCGGCCCGCGCGATGAGCGCACCGTCGGCGATAGCGGCCGCGGCCGCGGCCGCGGCCGCGTGTCTTCGACCGAGAATTAGCGGCATCCGAGCTTTGTTCTCACCTTCGTTCTCCGTAGGTGGGTCTGACTCGTTCATGCGAGGTGGGCAGTGCCGTGCGGGTGGATGATCAACCGTTCTTGGGCACGTAACCGCCAGTGCCCATGGCCCGACTGGTGTCGTAGTCCATCTCCTCGACGCCGCCGCGGACCTCGGTGATCCACGGCAACCGGTCTTTGAGAATGCGGTTGACGCCCGCTTGCAGGGTGGTTGACGAAACGGCACAGGAGCTGCACGAACCCTGGAGCCGGACTTCGACGATGCCCGCTTCGACGTCGACCGAGGCCAGGGCCAGATCGCCACCGTCTTGTTGGACATGCGGTCGGATGAGCTCGATGACGCTCATCAGGCCGCTCATTCGCTCGGCCCTGGCGTCGTCGGAAAGGACTGCAGTGTCACTCATAATTCTCTATTCTGCCTCAGTCACGGAGGTTTGCAATACGGCCGTAGGAGAAACCCGCTGTACGACCGGAAAATTCCACCTGTTCGGCTTTCGCTACGGCGTGGGGAAGCGGTTGCCCGCGTAATGGCACGTCCGTGGGTGAGCTGTCGTCTGCGTGGCGGGCGCCTGGCGTTGACAGCTGATGTCGAGTCACCCACACTTCTCGCGACAATCCAATGTTGAAAAGGGTGGTTCCATGACTGAGCTTCGAACTTCCGACGGCCGTACGCTTGAGTGGCACAGCCAAGGCCCCGAGGATGGTCCGCTTGTCCTGTACTCGCACGGAACCCCGTCCGATGCCCGACTCGTTGGCCCGTTGGCCGATGAACTGGTTCGTCGGGGTGTTCGACTCGTTGGAATGTGTCGGCCCGGTTACCGCACCTCAACCCGACTGTCCGGTCGTCGTGTTGCCGATGTCGCCGTCGACGTAGGGGCCCTTCTGGCCGAGCTGGATCGGACGGAGTTCCGTTCGATCGGTTGGTCGGGCGGCGGGCCCCACGCGTTGGCCGTGGCTGCGCTCATCCCCGGATGCCTCAAGGTTGTCACGCTCGCCGGAGTTGCTCCGCACGACTCGCCCGGCCTTGCATGGACCGAGGGTATGGGCGAGGACAACGTCAAAGAATTTCATCTGGCTTCCGAGGGTGAAGCGGCGCTTCGGGGGTTGCTCGATCCCATGGCCGGGATCCTCGCAGATCTGTCGGCCGAGGTACTGCTGGCGGGCGGCATGGGCGATCTGCTGAGCGCAGAGGACAACCGAGCCCTGCAACAACCGGGTGAGGCTGATCGACTGGCCAACTCGTTGCGTCGAGCCCTGGAACTTGGCAACGACGGTCACGTCGACGATGACCTCGCGTTCGTCAACCCGTGGGGCTTTGCGCTTTCGACGCTAAGGGTTCCGGTTGAGCTCTGGCAGGGTGATTCGGATCGGATGGTTCCCCACGCGCACGCCATAGCGCTGGCCACCGCGTTACCGGGTTCGACACTTCACCTGCTCCCCGACGATGGTCACATCTCACTCGTGTATTCGCACGCAGTGCCGATTGCCAACTCACTTCTCTCGTAGGAGCTTGGGTTGGCTGGTCAACATCGGAAACCGTCGCCCACGAGCGAAACCGTCTGAGCCCGGGCCGGTACGATCAACGAAAGTAGGGGCTCGCTCCGCTGGCGTGATCGGTCATGTCGATGACGTGAACGATCTCCGGAACGGCTCCTTTGACAGCGGCTTCGATGCCCTGCTTCAACGTTGCCTTCGACGAGGCGCAACCCTGGCAGCCACCTCCCATGGTGATGAACGCCGTGTCGTTGTCGACGCTCAACAACGTGGCGTAGCCGCCATGTAACGCGATGCTCGGGTTGACCATCGTTTCTATGACGTGCATCACTCGAGCGGCGAGGGGGCCTTCCAGCGATCCGCTGAGGACGGGTACCTCGGCCGGCTCCGGCCGCTTGGGTTCGTTCGGGTTGCTCAGTACCAACCCCGAGCCGTCGGACGCGATGTCGAGGGTGGACCCGGCTATCCGATTCAAGCTGGCCGCCGGAATGACGACCGTGAGGTTGCCGCGGGCCATAACCGTGTCGGTTCGGGAGGCTTCAGCCGTCGGCTGGAAGTACATGTCGTATTGGAAACGGCCCTGAGGGGTACCGCTCACTTCGAGCCGGAGCGAAAGCGACGCCGCATCGATCTCACCCGAACGCGCTTCGAGAATGGTGACCAGTGCACCGTCGGTAACGATCAATACGGTTTCGGTGTCGCCACTGCTGTCGGAATTCGGGCTTGAAACAAGCGTCTCACTCATAGCGTCAGCCTACGGGGCTTGATGGGCAAAGATTGCACCGTGGCCAATCCCATCCCCAACCGGCGCGTAGGCGTCGATCGATCGTCCGGCGAGCCGTCGTTGCCCTTCGCTGTCCCGATTCTTCGTCGGGTCAGCCTGGTCAAACTGGCCGGTGAGATGGCCCGCGCCGTTGCGGAGATTGGGCGGGTGGTGGTGGAGGGCGAGGTGTCGCGCCCTACGACGTCGGGAGCGAACCGCACATACTTTGTAATGAAGGATCGGGGGGTGCAGATAAGTGTCGTGGTGCCTTCGGCCCGGCAGCCGTTCTGCCGGGTTCGCAACGGCGAACGCGTGGCGGTCACCGGACTGTTGGAATACCAGCCGGGCGTCGGGCAACTTCAGCTGGTTGCGAGTGAGGTGGTTCCGGTCGGTGAAGGGGCCATCGCTGCGATGATCGCCGAGACGCGCCAAAGGTTGCTCGTTGACGGTCTGTTGACCCGGCCGCGGCGTGCACTTCCACTGCTTCCCAATGTGGTCGGGGTCCTCTGCGGCACCGAGGCGGCGGTTCAGGCCGACATTGAAGCTGTCGTCGCAAGTCGTTTTCCAGACATGCCGGTGCGGTTCCTGCAGGTCGTCGTCTCGGGTCCGGGGGCTGTCGAGTCGCTACGCGCCGGGCTTGAGACGTTGCAACGCGACCCGTCGATAGACGTGATCGTGATGGCCCGCGGCGGCGGCGACGCCACCGCAATGTTGCCGTTTTCCGATGAGTCGCTGTGCCGAGCGATTGCTGCTTGCCCGGTTCCCGTTGTGTCAGCCATCGGACACGAAGGTGACCGTCCGCTCTCCGATGAAGTCGCCGACTTCCGCGCCGGTACACCCTCGATCGCTGCCGGAATGGTCGTGCCCGATCGTCGCCAGCTCGTTGATCGATGCGACCGGGCTTTTGCGCTTGTGGCCGAACGAGCGAGGGGTCGAATGGTGAACGGGGCGCAACGGTTGAACGGGTGCAGCTGGGACGTGGCGATCGACCGTCGCCTCGAGCACGGTCGCCATAGGCTTGAACGCCTTGATGTCGAACGCACCCTTCGCGCCGGCATCGATCGTTCGAGGTCGCGACTCGACAGCATCGCGTGGCGTCGCGGGGTTGACCCGCTCCTGGCCACCGCCGAGGCCCGGCTGGCCATGGCCCACGCCCGGATCGAGTCGATGTCTCCCCTTCGCGTGCTGGAGCGTGGATATGCCGTTGTCCGGGACAAGCACGGTGAAGTGGTCCGTGACGCGTCGGCCTTGGCGACAGGTGACATGCTGGAGATCGTTGTGGCCCGCGGCTCGTTGGTTGCCACCGTCGCGCGGACCCCGGCTTCGTCGGCCGCTACATCGCCCATCTCTCTTTCCCCCTCGCCCATCTCTGCTTCCCTCTCGCCCATCTCTCCTTCCCTCTTCCCTGATGACTCGCCCCAGGAGACACCGTGAACGACCCCGCCTCGAACAACGACCCCGCCTCGAACAACGACCGTGCGTCATTCGAGGATCTTTCCCAGCGCACATTTGAGGAACTGCTGACCGAACTCGAGCGGACCGCAATGGCCATGGACCGTGGCGAAATAGGCATCGAAGAAGCCGCAGATCTCTACGAGCGGGCGAGCGCGCTTCACGCCGCAGCAGCGGAGCGACTGTCCGGAGTGCAACGGCGGCTCGCGGAACTGCGTGGTACCAATGTCGAAGGACCATAGTGGACCACTAGGGCAGCCTTCTCAACCAGCTGCCAGTCCAGCCGTGCAGACGGGTACTCGGAGCTGTGGCCAGGTCAGGTGGGCCACGCTGACCGTGTTCGGAACTCTCGCAGGGGCTGTCGTCGTTGCTGCTTTCGGATTGTCGCCTGTGGCGGCGCAGGACAACCGCGTCGGCGTCAATCCTCCCGTCACGTTCGTGGAGGATCCAGGTCCCACTACCAGCACGACGAACGTGAACTTGGGTTCTTCGTCGTCGAGTTCACCTTCCTCAAGCTCGACAGCCACCCAAAGCTCGGCTACCAATCCCGGAGCCTCGACCTCGTCGCCGACCGCAACTTCGTCGACGGTCGGAGAGTCGCCCTCAACCGTTCCCGCGTCGCCGACCGACACCGGACCGGTCCGCGCCGGGGAGTTGCCGTCAACCTCCCTTTCACCGGTGCAGGCAGCGGGGGCGTCGACCACAGTTCCGAAGTCGACGGTTCCGAAGTCGACGGTCTCGGCCACGACCGTCCCGGGCACGGCCATCCCGGCCAGGACCATCGCCGAACTTCAACTGCGAATCGATGCGCTTCTGGCCCCGGTTCCGGGTGTAGCGGCCTCAATCACCCTCGACGGGGTCGGGCCCGTATACGCCCGTAACGCCGACCGTGGTTCGATTCCTGCATCGACCCAGAAGATCTACACGATCGGCGCGGCCCTTCTGCGGCTCGGTGGCGACCAACGCTTCATAACCGAGATCCGGTCGTCCACGCTGGTCGACGGTGCGGGAGTCCTGGCCGGCGATCTGGTTGTCCGCGCATCGGGCGACCCGTCATTTTCGACCACTGGAGTGAACGCGTTGGTCGACGCTGCAGTGCGCGCCGGGATCAAGACGGTGGCCGGTGATCTTGTCGTTGACGAGTCCCACTTCGATTCACGGCGCACCAACGATGGATGGAAGGCTTCCTTCACGCCCGGCGAGGTCGGATCCCTCAGCGCGTTCTCGGTGAACGGCAACCATCAGGGCGGAAAGGGGTTACTCGATCCGGGCACCGCCAACCTCGGTCTCGTACGGGCCGCGCTCTTGAAGCGGGGCGTCGTTGTCCGTGGCGTCGATCGACCTGGCGTCCTGCCCATGGGGGGACCCGTGCTCGGGTCGGTACCGTCGGCAACATTGCGCGAGTTGGCTTCATACGCGCTGAAGAAGTCTGAAAACACCTATGCCGAGTTGCTGCTGAAGGAACTTGGTGCTTCCGCGGGTAACGGTTCGTCGGCGGGAGGCATCGAGATGGTCCGGCAACAGTTTGCAGCATTCGGGGTTAGTGCTCCGGTGATGGCTGACGGGTCCGGCCTGTCGTCGCTGAACCGCTCGACCACCGCGCAACAGGTTGCGTGGTTGTCGAAAATGCGCGCATCAAAGGTCGCCGACGACTTCCGCGCGGCGCTTCCTGTGGCCTGTGTCGATGGCACGTTGAAGAACAGACTGTGCAAGACCCCCGGTTCGGGAAAGGTTCAAGCGAAGACCGGAACCCTTGACAACGTCACAGCACTCAGTGGATACGCGACGACGCCATCAGGGAGGGTTGCGACATTCAGCTTCATCGGCAACGGTCTTTCGTCAACGAGCCGAGCCCGGGCGGCAATCGACCAGGCTCTCATCCAGGTTCTTGCGGCCACTCTTCCGTAAAGCATTTCGGGCAACGGCGTTGCGTTGACCGACGCGTCAGCGATGCTGCGAGTGATATTCGCGGTTCGGGATCTGCCCCGTGGCCATAGCCATACGGTTCGTGAAGTTGTACATCGCCGCGATCTCAGCGATGTCCCACGTCTCTTCCGCCGTCAGACCAAATGATTGAAGATGGGTGATGTCGTCTTGGGAGGTCTCCGTCGGACGCATCGTAATCTTCTCGACGTACTCGCAGATCGCTACGTGCTTTGCATCGAGTCCGGCCCGCCGCCAATCGAGGGTTATGCGATCGGCCCACACCGGGTCGGCGAGTGCTTCGCGTAAGGCCGCTCCGTGGGCGACGAGGCAGTAGAGGCAACCGTTGGCCATCGACACCACCACGGCGATCATCTCGCGATCGGCAGCTGTCAGGTTTTCACTCGGAACGTGCAGTTGTTTGAAGTGACTGAACCACGCCCGGAAGTGATCAACCCGAAAGGTCATTGCCTGAAATACATTCGGGACAAAGCCGAGCGCCGATTCGGCTTTCCCGAAGAGCTTCGCTACATCCTCCGGTAGTTCGCTTCGTTCGGGGATCGGGTACCAGCTGATCTCAGGATCGACGTGCATGGTGTCAGGGTACTAACGTCATCCGACGATCGCACTTTCGACAGGAACTTTTCACATGAACCTTGCGATCGAACCTTGCTATCGAACCTTGCCATCGAAGAACTCGTGAATGCACAGTCTCCTGGTGTCAGCAGGGGCAGCGAACGCTGCACGATGAAAGACCCATCCTCAACGCGAATCGATTCGTTGCGGGCGACGATGTGGATACGCGTTCCGGAAATGGGGCGAAGAACGGAGCGGGCATTTCGATACGTGTACATATTATCTGATATGTACACGTATAATCGCTTCTTGGCCGATTTCAGACTCGGCGCGAATTTTGTGAAAAAAGTTCGAAACGCAGAACCCTTTGTTTTCAAGGGTTCTGAGCGATCTGATCACTAAGCATCCCCAGAAATACTGGGGATGCTTGACATTGGTTCTCCTGTGAGTTCTTCTGTCGTCGCCCATTCGACGCACCAGGAGGCACAGGGTGAACAAGACAGAACTCATCGAGGCAGTAGCTACAGCTGCTGGACTCACCAAGACTGACAGCGACAAAGCTGTCAACGCACTCATCGAAACCGTACAGGCGACGGTGCGAGGCGGCGACAAAGTAACGATCCCCGGTTTCGGTACCTTCAGCGTGTCCGACCGTAAGGCTCGCACCGGTCGCAACCCGCAAACAGGCGCCGCCATCAAGATCGCCGCATCCAAGGCCCCGAAGTTCTCGGCCGGCTCGGGATTCAAGGCCGCGGTGAACTCGAAGGGTAAGGCAAAGCCGGCCGCAAAGAAGGGTAAGTAAACACGATGGCTCCGACCAAAAAAGCTGCACCAGCAAAGAAGGCTGCACCCGCGAAAAAGGCTGCTCCTGCAAAGAAGGCTGCACCCGCGAAAAAAGCTGCTCCTGCAAAGAAGAAGTAAGGCTGTCCGAACGGGTTTCCCGTTCGGCGCTCGCATTACAATCGATCTATGCGTTTGAACGCCTCGCCAACAGCAATGTTGGCGAGGCGTCCTGCTTGACGGCCACGGTCTTCGACCGCCGAGCGAAACGCGGCGAGCTGCTCCGTCGAGGTCTGATCAGTAACCCGGTGTGTGGTTTCGTACTGACTTTCGTGGGCCAGCAACGCGTGTGTCTTCTGGTCGAGAAATCCTTCGATGGATTCGACGTGATCGGGCGCGTCGGCTTCCCAGAGAAGGAGAGCGCTCGGCCGGTGCGGCGAAATGTTCTGCTCGGGAAAGAATTTCGGATCGCGTGCGGCAACGATCCCGTCGGTCGTGAGAAACCCGGCATGTCGGTGATCGGGATGAATTCTGTAGCGCCGCCAAGGGTCGTGGCCCAACACGACGTCGGGCGCAAACCTGCGAATCCAGTAGGCCACCTCCCACCGCTGCCGCAGCGACGAATCAAGTTCGCCGTCTATCCACCCGAGGAACGCCACGTGGGCCTGGTCAGTGCAGCCGAGGATCCGAGCAGCCGCGCGCTGCTCGCGTTGGCGCGTCACGACGAGTTCAGCCTGATCGACGTCGGGATCCCACGTGCCCTTCGAACCGTCGGTCAGCACGACATAGAAGAGCTCGCACCCACCAGCCGCCCATTTGGCGAAGGTTCCCCCGCATCCGAACTCGACATCATCGGGGTGTGCGCCGATCGCCAACGCCCGCGTTGGGGTGGGAAGGTCGGTGGTGAAGCCGGAGGGGGTTTCTGGGACGCTGTACGAGTCAGGCACACTCATGCCGCGACCGTAACCGAGTTCGCGGGTGCGTGATTCAGCCGACGGGCCACAGGCCTGCGGTTCGGGCGATGCTCAGATCACGGGGATGGTCGACATCGGCGCCGAGTAGATGGTCCGGGGCGACGATGACATCGAGGCCGGCCTTCAGAATCGCCCGATAATGCAGCGCAAACGAACCGGTGCCGTAGCTGAACTCGATGGCGGCATCAGCGGGTAGCACGAGAACGTTGGTGCCGTCGTAGCGGACGTCGGGAACAATCGTGGCGGCGCTCGAAGGGCCCTTGGCGAAACGGTCGAGTGATGCGGCCAGCGGGATATCGGCGTGGACCACAATGACGCTTTCGGCCCCTTTCCTTCGTGCCGCATCCACTCCCGATCGGACAGCTCCGTTGAGCCCGCCACCCTCGACGTCTCGTATCACGGCCGCTCCATGGGAGGTCGCCCACGTCGTAACGTCATCGTCGTCGGTTACCACCATGACCGGAAGACCGTTTGCGGCCAGCAGCACCCGCTCAGCCATGGACCGGGCGAGGATCTCACGTTCGTCGGCCGTGAGAAATCCAACCAGGCGTTTCTTCGCATCGGAAAACCGCCTAATTGGCACGATGACCCAACTTCGACCTCCCTGCAACGGAACAACCACCCATTCAGCGTAGGCGCTGCGTCCCCGCTGCGGCCGCTGCGCTCAATGTCGAAGCTCTAGACGCTCTAGATGCTCTGGACGTCGCCGACGGCCATGGCCGGTTGCGAACTCGTCGGCACTCCCGGGCTCTTCTCCTCGGTGAGGACGAACTTGGTCCATCGTTCGTGTGCCGCGAACTCCAGAGTCTTCGGAGCGGCACCGAAAACTCCGAGCGAAAGCACGACATTGTCGGCTACTCCCCAGAGCTGGTAGGTGTGTCCGGCCACGAGAGTTGGCAGAGCTTTGCTGACGAGATACCCCTGACCGTTGGGCGCCAGGATGACGTCGACGACCGACTCGCCAGACGGCGTATCCAGGTGGGCAATTGTCGTGCCTCGCGTCGTGAGCAACTGCTGAATGACCCGTTCCGGTGAGGTCGATGTTGCGAGGAGGCGTTCGACCTCGTTCGCACGAGCCTGGTCCGAGCGGGCAGTGGTTCTCACCGCAGCGACTTCGGTACGCAGGTTCCGGATCGTGTCGTGCTGGCGAATCGTGACCGTCGCGAGTGTTGCCGCCAACAGCGCGGCTGCAACGGTCGGGGCTGCCCACCTCAGGCCGGGAAACGGCACGGCATGACCGGAATTTCGCGCACCGCGACCAGGCTTCAATGAACGTTTTCCTCGGGGTCGGCTGAATACGGGAATGTGGAAACCGAGTTCCGCGGCAGGTTGTGGCGACGTCGTCATACTGGCTTCGATCCTGTCCCACAGGGCTGTCGGTGCCTGTCCCGGAGTTGTCGCCAGAGCCATGGCCACCTCGTAGTGGTTGCGGACCTCCTCCCGTGCTGTCGTCGACCGTGACAGGTACCCCTCGATCGCCGCACGCTCGTCGGCATCGACCGCGTCAAGGGCGTACGCACCAAGGAGTTCATCAAGTTCTTCTTCGGAGAAACTCATCGACCCCACCGGCGCTTCTGGCTCTTCTGCTCGTTCATGATTGTGGGGCCGGCGGTTCGTGCGTGCTGGGCTGCGTCGCCGCTGATCCGGTGATCGGCGGCTAAGCGCCTGTCGTTTGCGGTCGAAGGCGGGTCGGTCGGCGCATGCGAAACATCGTGGTGGAGATCGCCCAGCAGCCGTCCGAGATTCTTCAAGCCGTTGCGGATTCGGCTCTTGACGGTACCTTCCGGTTCACCGAGCCGTTCCGCCACCTCTCGGTACGTGAGGCCGCCGAAGTACGCAAGGCGGACCGCGTCTTTCTCGTTGGGCGGAAGTTCGGCCAGGGCCTGCTGGATTCGGTCGGCGACCGTAAGATCCCACACCTCCCGCTCCAGGTCGTAATCGCGAACGGACGCGTCGTTCAACTCCCGGTTTTCGCGAGTGAACCGTGACGCACCCGAACGGATCGAGTCGACACTTCGGCTGTGGGTCTTCATCAGTATCCATGAACGAAGTGAACCCCGTTCGGCATCGTAGAGATCCGGTGAGTTCCACAGATTCAAGAACACGTCCTGGCAGATGTCCTCGGCGAGTCGCTGATCGTTGAGGAGCCGACTTGCAAGGCGAAACGCCGAACCGCCGTGGCGACGATAGATCTCGGCGAGCGCCGCTGGATCACCTCCTGCCACTCGGGTGACGAGCACCGCATCGCTCGATTCGGGAAAAGTAACAGGCATTGTTGAACTTTCCGTAGCGGATGTTGACGTTGGATGACAATCGTTGGCGTTGTGCGACAAATGGGCAAGAACACCCTACCGCCAGACCCATTTTCACAAATTATCGCTAATTCATGCCTAAACGTCATCCAAAACGGCGGGTGTTTGCGGATACGTGTGAAATACCACCGACCGGTGGGTGAGGGAAAGTAGAACTTGTATGAAGCGAAGTATTCGTTTGGCGACAACTGTCATGAGTGGCGCTGTGTTGCTGGGCGCAACGGCCTGGCATCCGGCCGCGGACGCCGCAGGCAAGAAGACCGCGAAGGCCAAATCGAAAGTCGCCACCAAGGACATCATCGACACCGCAGTTGCCGCAGGATCGTTCAACACGCTGGCCGCCGCTCTAAAGGCGGCCGGGCTGGTCGACACGTTGAAGGGCAAAGGCCCCTTCACGGTCTTCGCACCGACTGATGGAGCCTTCAGGAAAATCCCGCAGGCGACGCTTGTTGCGCTCATCGCTGACAAGAAGAAGCTCACTGAGGTGCTCACGTATCATGTGGTGGCCGGTCGAGTACCCGCGGCAACGGTGCTCACGCTCAACGGCAAGTCGGCCACCACCGTCAACGGCGCTGGCGTTTCCATCTCGGTTTCGGGAGGCAACGTTGCGCTCAACGGCAACGCAAATGTGACCGCCGTCGACGTTGCCGCCTCGAATGGCGTGATTCATGTCATCGACTCCGTTCTTCTGCCACCGGGCTTCGTGTTGCCGGCCCCTGCACCCGCAACCGCGGCGAAGCCGGCGCTGAAAGACATCGTCGACACGGCAGTCGGGGCAGGTTCGTTCAAGACCCTCGCAACTGCGCTGACGGCTGCGGGTCTCATCGACACGCTGAAGGGAGCCGGTCCATTCACCGTATTCGCCCCGACCGACGCAGCGTTCGCGAAGATCCCAAAGGCTGACCTCGAAGCCATCCTGGCCGACAAGAAGAAGTTGACCGAGGTCCTCACCTACCACGTCGTTGCCGGGAAGGTGCCGGCGTCGGCCGTGGTGGGGCTTGACGGCACGAAGGTCACAACCGCAAACGGGGCGACCGTCGCAGTAAAGGTATCGGGCGGCAAGGTCATCCTGAACGGCACCGTCAACGTGACGGCAACAGACATCGAAGCGACGAATGGGATCATCCACGTGATTGACACCGTGCTTCTGCCGCCGCCTTCGGCCACGCCCATCGTGGCCGGAACGATCGTCGACGTGGCCAACCGTGCAGGGTCGTTCAAGACTCTGCTCACCGCGGTCGAAGCAGCGGGTCTCACCTCGACGCTGCAGGGCTCGGGCCCGTTCACCGTGCTTGCTCCGACCGATGCCGCGTTCAATCTGCTTCAGCCGGGAACGCTCGGGACACTGCTGAAGCCCGAGTCGAAGGCCACCCTTGGCAGGATTCTCACGTTGCACGTTCTCGCCGGCCGGGTTCCGGCGTCGGTGATCGTGCGTGACCATTCGTCCGTCACAACGCTCAACGGGCAGAAGCTTCCGGTGTCGGTGCGTAACGGACGAGTGTTCATCGGCAACGCACTCGTGCAGGTGACCGACATTTCGGCGAGCAACGGCATCATCCACGTCATCGACACGGTGCTGCTCCCGAACTGATCCTCCGTTTCCCTCCCCGGCGAGCATCCACCGGCCGGGCGTTGCCCCCACAACGCCTGGCCGGTTCGTGATTCAACGCGACGTCGCGCATCACGTCCGACGTTCAGTTTTGAACTCCTGGGCAGCCAGGGCGCCGATTCTGGGGTGAGAGGCCGTCAACGAGAAAACGCGTAGGCAGAAAAACGTGTAGGCAGAAAAACGCGTAGGCAATCGCCGCTCGACTGATCCCTGCCGGTTGTCGGTCCGTTGCCGACCCGGCGATCTCCTACGATCGGCGTCATGGATGTCGCCGTTCACCGAAGGCCGATCGGCGAACCGGTGCCCACGAAAGCCCGTCGAACATGATCATTGGAACCATTGGATCGCCGAGGCGTGCCCACGTACGCGGTGGCGGCATCGTCGTGCTCCACGCGGGGACCCCCGATGAGATCACCATCGACTGGTGGATCGGCGGCGACGACCGCTGGTACCGGCCCGACTCGGAGATCACGACGCGCCAACACCTGATCCGAAACGCGCCGATCGTCCAGACGTCCGTCCGGGTTCCGGGTGGCGACGCGATCCTGACGACCTTCGGCGTCGTACAGGGTCAACGTGAACTGGCCGTCTGCGATGTCGAGAACCGTTCAAAGGTTCCGTTTGCGCTAGCGCTCGCCGTTCGGGGTCCCGGTGTTCGCAACGTGTCAGCATCGGGGTCTGTCGTGCGGATCGACGGCTTTCCCTTGATTACCCTGCCTCGCGCCCCCCAACGTTTTGCGCTGGTCGAGAGCGGAGGCGATCTTGCGGGGAAGGTGATGTCGGGTTTGGCGGTGCCCAGCCTCGAGAGGTTGGATCCTTCGGTGGGTGTTGAACTGGCAGTGATCCTCCCGGTGGCTCACGGCACGACGCTGCGATTTGCTGCTCTTCTCGGCGCGGCCAATGGTGTCGGTCTCGCGGGTACGCCGGTACTCACGGCGCTGCCAGACGTTCACCGGGCCGCCTCCGGTTGGGCCGTGCATATTGGTCGACTGCCACAGTTCCTCGTGCCCGATAAAGAGTTCAACTCCGAATCGGCCGCGAACGGCGCAGCTCTAATGCTCGCGGCCGAACCGGCGATCGCGTCATCGATGCTCACGGTGTCGGAGCGCGCCATGTTGGCGACCGCCCTGGCCCTTAGCGGGTGTGGGGCCGAGAGCGGAGCGCTCCTTGAGAACATGGGCGAAATCCAACTGAGTAACGGGTCTTTCGATGCCGATAGTTCATTGATCAGTGCCCATATGATTCGGGCGATTGCCACCCACGCCGTTCTTTCTCGTGACCATCTCTTTGCCAAGTCGTTGGCCCCCAACGTCGCGGGAGCCTTGGAGTTTCTGCTTAAGCGGTGCGCCAGGTTGAAGAACAACGAGAGCGCGGCCGTCCTGCCCGAAGCTGCCCGGTTCTTCGCCGTGGCGAAGGACACCGCGGCGGCGAGTCAGTGCCGCAGGGCCTGGACCAAAGCCGGGTCGCCCTGGCCGCTTCCGGTTCTTCCGCTTCCCCCTTTTCCTGCCGTTGGTCCGGGGGGCTCGCTGGTTCCCGATGACCCGACCCGACTGGCGTCGGCGGTCGTGTCGCACGTTTGGGCGATGGCAGAGATCGGCCCCGACGACCGTATCGATCTCGTAACCGGGTTTCGGAAGGCGTGGCTGGGAGCGAATCTTGACGTCCGTAATTTGCCGACTCCCGCTGGTCGTCTGTCGTTCTCGTTGCGCTGGCACGGGCCCCGCCCGGCTCTCCTTTGGGACGTCGAGGAGCCGACTGGCCTGGCGTTGGCGCTGCGTTGTTCAGTGATCGACCCGACGTGGCGGGGCGAAGGTCCCAAGGGTGAGGCGCTCCTTCAGGCGCGGCTCTTCGCATGACATGGACTGGATCACCCGGTGAACGCGTCTGAACAAGCCCGGCCAACGCCGGTCGCGGTGAAGAAGGTCGCGGTGAAGAACGTCGCAGTGAAGAACGTCGCGGTGAAGAAGGTCGCAGTGAAGAAGGTCGCGGTGAAGAAGTATTCGAAGAAGACGCCACCCAAGTTGTCGATCGAGAAGGAACTGTGGGACGCCGGATTCGATGTCGTGGTCGGCCTTGATGAAGTTGGGCGCGGTTCATGGGCGGGTCCGTTGGCGATCGGGGCGGTCGTGTTGCCGCGCATCGGGCGCGTGTACGGTGTCCGGGATTCGAAGATGTTGAGCGAACGCGAACGTGAAGCACTTTTCGATCGTCTTGCGTCGTGGTGCCGGGCATGGAGTATCGGCATGGTTAGCCACTCCGAGTGCGATGAGCTGGGCATGTCAGCCGCGCAGAAGCTCGCGGCGAAACGGGCTCTCGACGCATTGGGGCTGACGCCCGACAGGGTCCTCATCGATGGTAATTGGGACTTCGTGAGCGAGTCGATCGGTCCCGGGAAGACCACGATGATCGTCAAGGGCGATGTCACGTGTCTCTCGATCTCGACGGCAAGCGTTCTGGCCAAGGTGACACGCGATCGACTGATGCGGAAGGAAGATGAGCACTATCCCGCGTTCAACTTCGCCGAGAACAAGGGTTACCCGTGTCCCCGTCACAAAATGGCGCTGCAGGCCTATGGTCCGTCGACCATCCATCGCCGTTCGTGGGCGTTTATGGACAACATTCCGTGGGGCATCCCCCGGACGATCCCTGCCTCGATGGTCGATCAGCTTTCGCTGTTCGAGTAACACCGCGGGCCTGCCGGTCAGTGACGGTCCCCTACCCGAGAAGAAAGTCCGCGATGGCATCGACGGTCGGGAAGCGGGCGTGATCGAAGTCGCCGAAGAGCTCGTACGGATCCAGCTGAACTACGGGCATGCCCGCCGCTCGGGCTCCGAACACGTCCGCGTGAACCGTGTCACCCACATAGAGGGCCCGTTCCGCCGGAAGGCCGAGTGCTTCGAGGGCCGGTGTGAAGATGCGCGGGTCGGGCTTGGCGATGCCCAGAACGCCGGAGTCAACGACCACCGCAACACTGGCAAGCGGGCCGTCGCCGACCTGACAGATCCCGAAGTCGACCAGTTGGCGCTGCGCCGTGCCGTCGTTGTTGCTTACGATGGCCACGGGAATTCCCGCGTCGGCGATGCGATGGAATGCGGCAATGTTGTGGTCGAGTTTCTGTCGCCAGATCGGGTGCGGCTCTTTGCCGAAGACTTCTGTCGACATGATCTCCACGGCGTGATCCAGCCGCTCCTCGGGAACACCGAGGTGCGCGAGATAGCCACGCTCGAAGTTCGACCAGAACTCCTTCGATGACTCGATGATCTGACCGTCGAGGAAATCGTTGAGCGCGAACACGGCCCGATGATGGGCTTCGTGGAAGCGAACCGGGTCGGGCTCGATGTCATAGCCTCCGCGTCTCATCCCGGCACATACCGGTTCCCAATGACGGATGACAAACACCCCGCCCATGTCGAAGACGACAGCATCAATCCGGGATCGGTCAAGGTCGGCGGTATTTGGCATTGTCGGAGGCTACCGGCGGGCTTCGACGCGCTCGCAAAAAAAGGCCACATCATGAACGCAACTGGCGAACAGCACTGACCCGGGAGGGCTCCGCTACTTGCCGCGAGGGCGTTGTACGGCGATGACTTTCATCTTCCGCCGAATGGTGAAGCCGATCCGCTCGTAGGCCCGACGGGCCGTGTTGTTGTCGGACCGCACGTGAAGAAAAGGGGCGCTGCGCCCGGCGAGCGCGCCAGAACAGAGTTCCCGCACGAGCATGTCGGCGTAGCCTCGGCCGCGATGCGCCGGGTGCGTGCAGACCGCGCTTATCTCGATGTGACCGGGCAGCCGGGAACGTTCACCCGCCATGGCGACGAGTTGGCCATCGCCGGTTCGTACGCCGACATAGCGGCCGACCTCGTGGGTGCGCTCGGCGAACGGACCGGGTTCGGTGAGTTCAACCAAGGCCATCATCTCGGTGGAGTCAGCTTGGCTGAGTGGTACGAGCGCGGGTGTGCCTCGTGGCGAAATGGCTGGCGGCTGGACTTCCGTGCACACCATCTGGTCGTAGTCACCTTCGTACACAACGCGTAAGGCCGGCTCGACCGGGAACGACGGAGCCGGGTCGAGGAAGAACAGCGCGACGTATTCGCCCGGAGCGAGAAGTCCGTGAAGATCCGCCCACGCCTCGGGTCCGGATCCGGGGCCGAGCGCGGCCAGTGTGGAGACATCCGGGAGAAATCGACGGGCCTCGCCGTGGCCGAACCCGTAGTGCGACAGCAGGCCGGTAAGGCTGAACCACAGCGGATGGTCGAGTTGGTCGATCACAGCTGATGGAAGCCGTTCGGTTTCTGACGTTTCCGGCACACTCACGCCCCGACCTTACCCATTCCGCCCGGCGTGGACGTTGGTCCTCACCCAGCGACCCCAGCGACCCCAGCGACCCCGGCGCCGCCGGTCCGACCGCTCCTTTTCGACCGCTCCTGTCCGAACGAGCCGGACCGCCCCCGGCCAGTTTCACCGCACGTCAGCCAGCGGTGCGGTCATTGGAGCGTCGACGCCGGTTGCGCGTCCCAACTGCGTGGCCATCATCGGCTTCGACCCATCCCGGCCGGCGGTGCGCAACGATGTCGGCCCCGATCACCTTGATGATCGCAGCGACCGGAATAGCGAGCAGGGCGCCGAGCACGCCGAACAGTTCCACGCCGAAGAGCACCGAGGTCAGGACCATCAATGGTTTCAGCGCAACAGTCTTCGACATTATGGTCGGCTGCAGAACCTGATTTTCAAACTGCTGGTAGATGGCGAAGAAGATCAACGCAGCTATGCCGGCGGGGGTGGTGTGAAGGAACGCCACGATCACAAACGGAATGGCTCCCAACGTGGCCCCGACAAGCGGGATGAGGTCGGCAAACGCGACCCATAGCGCAAGCACCGCGACGAATGGAACGTTGGCGATCAGCCCAAACACGAAAGACGAACCTCCCGCGATTACCGAGATGGCGAGGTTCCCGGCGACGTAGCCGGTGATGGCCTTCGCTGAATTGCGACCGATGTCGTGTAAACGCTCCCTTTGGTGAGGAGCCAGCAGAAACGTTGCCGTCCGGAGGACCTGATGACCCTGAATCAACATCAAGAAGGTGAGTACCAACGTCGTGACGACCGCGGCAGCTATACCGAAGGCTGAACCCAGCGCCCCAACCGTCGTGCCGAGGACCTTGTTGGGTTCGAATACCTTCTGGGCCCGTTTCTGGAGTTCATCCTGATTTTTCTCGAGCCACGCGTCGATCTTCCACTTCTTGACGAGTTTCCCGATCTCGCCCCGACCTTCCTGCGCATCGTTGACATACGTCGGGAAGTCTTTTGCGAACTTCCGACCCTCGTCGGCCAGGGGGCGGATAAACGCGTAGCTCATGGCCCCGATGCAACTGAACCCGACGACGAACACCAGCGATGCAGCCAGGCCCCGAGGCATGCGGAGGTTCGTGACCAGCCAATTGACGGGTGGAGTGAGGACCACGGCGAAGAAGGCGGCGATGAGCATCCAGTTCAGGATTCTGGTGGTGCGACTCAACAGAAGGTAGAGCATCCACGTCGCCAGTACGAGGCCGATCGTGGCGACGATGTTGGCGAAGGGCACGTTGGCGAAGTATCCACGACCGGTTACGGTCCGCTGGTGGATGGGGTTTGCCGCAACGGGCCCCGGGCCGGGCGTCGGAATGGTTTCGTCCGGAATGGTTCCGTCCGGAATGGTTCCTTCCGGGTTGGTTCCCACCGGTCGCGCCTGACCGGACAGGGACCGGTTGGCCCGGTTTGCCCTGACGTTCGGCTTCATGCCGAAGGTGATGGGGTCGGGTTCATCGACTGGAGGATAGTTTGGTTCAACCTCGATTGTTCGATTGTTCGATTGTTCGATGGTTCGATGGGTTGGCCCGGTAGCGCCTACCATTGGACACCCATGGGTCAGCTCATCACCGTCACCGAAAAGCCGAGTGCGCAGCACGGCGTCGTTCGTTTCGAAACCAACCGGGCAATAACCGGGATGGGGCACGAGCGGTATTCCTCGATTGACGACATCGTCGAGAACCGTCCGCCCGATGTGCTGGCTCGGTTGCTGTTCGAAACCGGCAAGGTTTCCGCGCTTCA
>JANMZO010000110.1:0-3181 GCA_031383405.1 Acidimicrobiia bacterium
GATCCCCGGTGCTACTCGGGGCCGTGCGGCGGTGTGGCACCATGTCGTGCGGTCGGATAGGCCCGCCCGAGCAAGTACTGACTGGAGCGAACCCGTGCCGATGATTGAACATCCCCGACCCGTCCGCGAACTTGTCGTCGAAGCCGTAGAAGCTGCAGCGTCGCTGCTTGCTGATCCGATCATCGCCGCTCGCTGGAACGAGCCGAGTGCGCTTGACGGGATGACGGTCGGAGCGCTCTCGGCGCATCTCGTGCGCGCCGCCGGGGCGACGATCGCGTACCTTGACCGGACCGATCCAGACCGGCGTCCCGACGATGAACTGCTTACGCCCGTCACGTATTTTCACGCGGCGATCGCGTCGCCCATCCACGAGCAGATCAAGACGGTGTCGACTGACGAGTCGGTCATCGGCCCCGTGGCCACCGCGGAGAAATGCAGTACCCTTTCGGTCGCGCTGCGCCAACGCCTGGCGTCCGAGCCTGCGGACCGTCTCATCGCGGCCCTCGGTGGGCGCATGCTTCTGCTCGATGACTTCTGCCGAACCCGCTTGATCGAAGTCCTGCTCCACCTCGATGACCTGGTCGCGAGCGTGGGTGTCGAACGGCCATCGGTCGACCCCGCCAGTACCGCGATTGTGATTGACATTCTGGTCGGCATCGCACGCGACCAGTGGGGCGATTGGGCCGTGCTGCACGCGCTGTCCCGTTCGGAACGCAGCCGACCGGGTGTCATCCCGGTGATGTAGGTGGCGCCGAATGGTGGGGAGTGGCAAACTTCGGGTATGAACCAGAAGCCTTCGTACCTAGGTCTGTTGAATTCCATCGCCAACGGAGAGTCCGCCGCAGAGCCCTATCTCGAGGCCTGGGCGTGCGCGACTCCGCGGGAAGATGTCCGCCAGGTGATCTCCGCGGTGGCGCTTCGTGAAGGTGAGCACGGCAAGTCGTTCGCCAAGCGCATCAACGAGCTCGGCTTTACGGTGCAACCACGCTCCGACGGCAAGGAGGCCGATCGTATGTCTATCGCCACCTCCACCACGCTGACCGATCGTGAGAAGTTCGAAAAGCTCGGCCTCGGTCGGGCTCCGGACCCCGACAAGCCCGACTTCTTCAGCCGGTTTCTCGACGACTCGACGATCGACATCGCGACCGGCACTTTGCTCGGCCGCTACATCTCCGAGGAGCGCGACTCGGGCCGCATGCTGCGTGGGTGCTACGAAGCGCTGTGCTGCGAGGAGGAGATGGCAGCTCCGTCGGCCGCGACCGAGCAACGGTTGGGTGCCCTCGAGGACCGGCTGTGCCACATCGAATCGCTTCTGGAGAAGCTGGTCGATTCGGGTCGCCCGGGTGGTACCCGGCGCAAGTAAGTGCGGCTCGAAACCCTTGCGCGCAAGGGGTGGTTCTCGGCGACGGCCAGACAACCCGAGGGCGCAACGGGTTCGACGATCCGTTAACTCCCGCGAACGACGAAGCCCATCGACCTGGCGGCCTGAGCCTGTCGTACGTCGAACGTCAGAAACGTGAGGGAATCGATCCGGAGTCGTTGGGCCGACGCCAGATGAATCGCATCCAGGGACCGCACGCCCAGCGTTTCACCGATGTCGCCCGCGGCGACGGCGACCGCCTCGTCGCAGGTGATCATGGCGAATGTACCCAGATCGGTTGTGAACTGGGACTGCGTAGCGATGAGGTTTTGGCCCGTAAGCATCCGGGCGAGGTTTCGCCGCACCTCCACCACTGTCACCCAACTTGTTACCAACACCGGATCCGCGTTCAGGTACCGCTCGGCGACATCGGAGTCGATTTCATCGATGTAGCGCTTCAGCAGAGCACTGGAGTCGACGTAGGTCGTCATTCGGATCGGTCTTCGGCGATCACGTCTTTCGGCTCAGCACTGGAGTCGACGTAGGTCGTCATTCGGATCGGTCTTCGGCGATGATGTCGCGAATCGCGCGCTTCGCACGGACCCGACGGACCGGTTGAAGCCCGGACTCCGTCGCGGGTCGGATCCAGCCTTCGGTGACCCCCTGCTCGTAGCGGCCGGTGTCGAGAATCTGGGTGATCATGACTTTCGGTACACCGCGATCGGTGACCCGAATAACCTCGCCCCGTTCGGCGCGGTCGAGATATTCACTCAGCCGCTGCTTGAGTTCCCGTACGCCGATATCCATGTGTCCACAATACCAGCCTTTGTGGACACATGGCGGGGGCCGGGTTACGTGCTGACCGCAGACAGGATCGCCTGCTTCACGGCCCGCGGGTTTTCGGTCATCATCGAATGACCGGTGCCCGCGAGTTCCACAACGCGTGCCGACGGGAGAGCCGCGGCCAGCGCACGCCCGCTCTTCGGTGGTGTCATCCTGTCACCGAGACCGATGATCACGGTGGCCGGACACGTCACCGCCGACGCGGCTGTCGTGGCGTTCGCGTAGGCCACGCACGCACCGAAGTCAGCGGTCAGGACGCCGGGTGCGCTGTTTTCAACGAGGGCTCGAGCGCCGCCGAGCATCCAAAGCCCCGGGGTCGGGTTGACTCCGACGTGGGCCGGTTTGTCGTGGCCCCACGACGCCATGAGCGCCGCCGCAGCAGGCAGATCACGCGCAGCGGCGTCGAGTAGATCGGGATGCACGGGCATCGCGGTCGCGGTCCCGCACAGCGTGATCGATCGCACGATTGCGGCGTGACGACCGGCCAGTTCCAAAGCGACGAACGTGCCCATCGAATGGCCGACCACATGGACTGCGTCGAAGCCGGCGGCGGCCACGAAACGGGCGACCCAGTCGGCCATCGCTCCAACCGAGCCGAGCGCCTCCCCGGCACTGCGGCCGTGGCCGGGTAGATCGACGGCCACCGCCCGGAACCCACGGTGGGCGAGGTAGCGGGTCTGCAACTGCCAGACCGTAGAGTCCATGCCAGCGCCGTGGATGAGCACCACGACAGGGTCGCTGCCACTCAGTTCGACGCCGCCCGTTGACGCGTGTGCAGCCACTCCGTCAACCGACACGATCATCGCTGACTCGCTTTCAGCGCCCGTTCGAGATCTTCGATGATGTCGTCGGGGTCTTCGAGTCCGACCGACAGCCGGACCAGATCGTCGGAGATACCGGACGCCACGAGTTGCTCAGCTGTGAGCTGCCCGTGGGTGGTGGAACCCGGGTGGATCACGAGCGTCTTCGCGGCGTCGA
>JANMZO010000204.1:0-7663 GCA_031383405.1 Acidimicrobiia bacterium
CGGAACTCCCGCGACAACTTCACTGACGATCAGATGCTCGTAAGGGGCCGTTGCGCCTCTTGGCAACGTAGATTTGGAGAATGAGAGCCTCCGGACCTAGCACTGCGAACGACGCAACGGTGCTCATGCAGTTGAACTGGACGGTCCACTGGATGCTCGTTGCAGAGGAACACGTGCTGGCTGGTCGTGCAGCCAGGGCGCAGTATCAATCGAATCCGGCCGGAGCCCTCGGGGACGAGTTCCGAGCGGGGCTCGTTGCAGTAACGGCCGCCTCCTTCGCGATCGAGGCGCGCATGCAACTCGTACTTGGTGGCAATGCTCAACCGGCGAGCAAACCGACGATCGTCGGGCGGGCCGCAAATGCCGGTGACTACCTGGGCCAATTTCTCTCGGAGGCCGGCGTCACCGATCCCCAGACCATCCTCGACGTGGGGTTGATCTTCCATCTCCGGAACAAGTCCGTGCATCCTCCCGTTGCGAATGTCCCACCAGTTCAGCATCCTGTGGGGACGAATACGAGTCCGGAAGTCGTCGCATTCAATGCAGATGAGGCGGAACGTCTTACGAAGGTCGCTGGACTCATCGTTGGCCTGTTTTGATCGGATCCCGGAGGCGCAGCCCGGCGAGGCGACTACAGGCTCCAGTTCCGATCTCGATACCCGCGCGTCCCGACAGAGGTGCAGTGGGTGGCTACGAGTGAAGCGCTGAGCACCAAGCGTGAGCAGGTGAACAAGGTGCGAGGTGCGCGACGGGTCAGGATCCCGGACCTTCCTGACGAGCGCAATGCACAGTTGGCCTCAGGTGCGTAGTTCGACGGCGGCGTTGTTGGTCCATGCATCTTGTATGCGTACATACGGTCCGAGCGACGCCAGCGAGCGGTGCCGGGTCTGGCGGGCGATCGCCCGATCCGACTAGCCCATCAGGTTGGCGTAGGTCACGAACCCGGCCCGCAACCCGTGCGCGCTGTACTCGGCCGGGTTCGGAGTGCCGGAGCGCGCCGATGAACCCGACAAGCAGGGGTCATGGGAGGATCGGAACCAGATGTGGCGTTCGCAGCATTTGTGCTGGTCAGACGCTCGACCGGCAGCACAAATTCTGCAGGATTCTGGAGGTTTTGTGTCCTGGTTGCTTCACATTTCCGCAGGTCAAAGAACTGAGCCGGGAGTTACCGCCAATTCCTGGACCGATCTTCCCAGGACCCCGGTATCGGGAAATCGCCAGGGATCAACGTCGGCGGACCGCCTCGCTTGTAACTTGAACGCGTGTCCGATCGTCGATCATCAAACCCCGTCGAAGCCTGTCTATCGGTTGTGATGCCGGCGTACAACGAGGAGTCGACGGTCGCGGAGATCCTGCGGCTGGTCCTCAACTCGCCGTTCACGGGCGAGGTCGTGGTAGTAGATGATGCGTCGACCGACAACACCGCCGAAATCGTCGGAGCCATTGGGGATCGCCGTGTTCGCCTGCTCCGCCAGGAGGTCAATCAGGGAAAGGGTGCAGCCCTCCGTCGTGGTTTTGCCGAAGCAACGCTCGAGTTCGTGATCGTGCAGGACGCCGATCTCGAATACGACCCGGCGGACTACCACCAGATCATGGCACCGCTGCTCGACGGTAAGGCCGACGTTGTTTTCGGATCCAGGTTTTTGACCGACCGGGCTCACCGGGTTCTGTACTACTGGCACTCGGTCGGTAACCGGTTTCTCACGATGGTGTCCAACATGTTCACGAACCTGAATGTCTCCGATATGGAGACCTGTTACAAGGCGTTTCGACGCGAGGTGCTCCGGTCGTTCGTGTTGGAGGAGAACCGCTTCGGTATCGAGCCTGAGATGACGGCAAAGATTGCGCGTGGAAACTGGCGTCTGTACGAGGTGGGGATCTCGTATTCCGGTCGAACCTACGCGGAGGGGAAGAAAATCGGTTGGCGTGACGGGATCCGGGCTCTTTACTGCATACTGCTGTACGCACCGATCGGGCCGAAACTCCGCCTGCGTCGGCTGGAACCCGCCGTGCGGTGGATGACAAAATCTCGGGCCTAGTGCAGTGAAGCGCAGGAGAGTGTGATGTCGATTTCTTCGACATCTCGCAACCTCGCTTGTCCCGGACGGACGCTCTCTCAGTCAACGAGTGGTATCGGAGTCAAGCTGATGTTCCTCTCGGTGCAGTCACCGTTCATCGGATCACGCCGCCAAGATGTCGGTGGCGGACCACCGGTACGTGCCGCCGACACCGGCGAAGGCCGAATCGAGCACGGCATCGAGGGGCAGCACGGTCCCTGCCACGTCGAGCACATCGACACGGCGCCAAACCGTGCCCTGGGCCTGTAAGTCGATGCGGGTGAGCGACTGCGCGACCGTGGACGGCGACAGGCTCCCCGTACAACCGAAGAACCCGGCGAACTCGTTGACCGACCCGAACAGCGACCGAGCGCGTCCGCCGGTTTGCTCTCCGGCGGACGCATTTACGGGCGCACCGACCGCCGCATCCGCGAACGACGCTGTGAAGCGCAGCGCGACCGTCCCGCATTTCGCGGCGTCTCGGACCTCCAAGCACCGCATGCCATCCGCACCGCTCGCAGGCGACACGACCGAGTCCACGGTGCGAAACGGCACCCGCAGCAGCACACCGGCGACCGGGCGCACGAGCGCCCGCCCGCTCTCCCGGCCCGGCACCCACGCAAGGGTCGCTCCGCTTCGGTCGCGGACGTCCATGACCGTGAGACGACTCGCCGCGAAGAACAGAGGATTCCTGGCCCCGACCCGAAGCAGCCGGCGGTGACGGCTGTTGCCGCCGTGGTCGCCGACGGAGCACGGCATCGTCCGAACCACGTCCGGACCAAGACAGAGGTCCGCGATGAGGTACGGGCAGAACGACAGCACCGCAGAACCGTCGATCAACACCGGCTTCAGCCACGGAACCGGCAACATCGCAACCGCCGCCGCCTCGCCGATGCGGAAGTTGAAGACCCAACGTTCGACGACGCGTCCACCCACTGACCGCAGCGGATCCCCCGACCTCACCGGATCTACGGTAACGGGACTGCTCGTCGAGCGCCAGTCCGACACGACTCCGAGCCACGCCGATGTCAATCGGGCAAACCATCGCAGGAAAGGCCCCGACCACGATGACGGTGCTGAGGCCGACTGGCCGTGTTGCGCCGGAGTCGGACCGGCTTCGAGCTCCCTGGTCCCCATGCGTGGACAGTTCCTGGAACGGTGTCGTCTCCGCTCAGTGCACTGGTAGTGGACCGCCGCTGAGTGCTCGCCGAGACCCGATCGATGCGGCTACCTTCGATCGGATGGATGCGAAGTCGTTTCTCGGGATGCTGCCCACCCACAATCCGTTCCGGTTCCATCTTCCGGTCAAGCCGGGACTTTCCACTTCGAGCGGGTTTCTCTTCGGTGGAGCGGGTCTTGGGGCTGCGGTCGAAGCGTTGGAGACGGCCTCGGGTCGACCGGTGGTCTGGGCAACCGCGCAGTACCTGTCGTTTGCCCAAACCGGTTCCGTTGTGGATCTCGATGTGAAAGTGGTGGTCAGCGGGCATCAGATCACTCAGGCCCGGGTGGTCGGTCACGTAGCCGACCAGGAGATTTTCACCGTCAACGCGGCGCTGGGAGCCCGGGAACACCCGAGCCAGGGGCAGTTCGCGGTTCGACCGGCCGCCCCACCTCCCCGGGAATGCCCGATTCGCGTGAGCAGCAATCAGGCCGACGAAACGATTCACAACTCCGTCGAGATGCGTACGGTCGACGTCCGTTCCGATAACGAGTTGTCGATGGGCGGCCCGGGGACGGTTCGCCCCGACGGACGCGTCGTTGTGTGGGCGCGGGTTACTGATCTTGATGAGGTGTCGGCCATGTCACTCGCGGTCATGGGCGACTGGGTGCCATTCGGCGTAAGCCAGGCATTCGGTATGCATGGGGGAGGCAACTCACTCGACAACACGCTGCGGGTCGTTCGACTCGTCCCGACCGAATGGGTGCTGCTCGACATTCGCATCCACGGTGCCTACAACGGATTCGCCCATGGGCTGGTACACCAATGGGCCGAAGACGGCACCCTGCTTGCGACTGCCAGCCAAAGCGTGATCGTGCGTCATCGCGACGCTTCGGGTCAGCGCCGACGCCGGGTGGCGGCGATTGCTGAATCCTGAGAGCCGGGTAGTTCGCGTCAGTTACGACGTGTGAGTTTGAACGGAACGTCTTTGTCGACAGCCGGCTCCCGGGGTAGCCCGAGGATTCGTTCGCCGAGAATGTTCTTCTGGATCTCATCGGTGCCACCTGCGATCGACTGGGCCGGTACCGAGATGAGCACCTCGGCGACCGCCGCATGCATCTCGGGTTCGCTGCCGGCCAACATCGCGTGCGCGCCCGAAATACTCGTATGCGCGCGGAGCGATCCCCGGGCGACGTTGCTGGTGGCCAGCTTACCGATCGAGCCTTCGGCCCCCGGGGGTCGGCCGAGCAAACGGGCCGCCCGGGCGCGCTCGGCGGTCCAGCGCGAAACGGACTGCATGCTTGTGACCTCCGCGATCTGCTGGCGCACCGACGCGTTCCGGTTGGTGCCCGTCGCTTCGGCCCTTTCCCGGAGGAGATCGGCCCGCCCCGCCCGCTGCGGATACCAGCGGTACGTGGCGAAGTGCTCGTCGGCCTCATGCCTCGCTTCATCCAGCACGCGGCCCGCCGTCTCGGCATACCGGGGTCGGCCCATCGCTCCGTAACGTCGTTCATACGCAAGTGTGGTGGCGGCCACCGCCCAACCGTCACAGATCCCGCCGATCACGAACTCCGCCGGGATGCGGGCATCGGTAAGAAACACCTCGTTGAACGACTGGTGAAAGTTCATCTGGCGGAGCGGTCGTACCTGCACACCGGGCTGATGCATCGGTAGCGCGAAGTAGGTAAGGCCCCTGTGTTTCGGGGCGTCCCAATCGGTTCTGGCGACGAGCATCCCGAAGTCGGCGTGGTGGGCACTCGTGTTCCAAACCTTCTGCCCGTTGACTATCCATTCGTCGCCATCGCGAACGGCGGTGGTCGAGAGGCCGGCAAGATCGGAACCGGCACCCGGTTCGCTGAACAGTTGGCACCATGTCTCTTCGCCGGTCAGTATCGGACGAAGGAAACGTTCCCGAACCGGGTCGGGTCCGTGGGCCAGGATCGTCGGGGCGGCCAGGCTCATCCCCCCGCCGAGTGGTGTGCTTACCGTCCCCCGTTCGGTCAGGCGCGACGCAACGAGATCGTCGGCCCACGTAGGGAGTCCCCGACCGCCCCAACGTTGCGGCCACGATGGTGCTGCCCATCCGTCGTCGGCCAGACGGTCACGCCACTGTCGTAGGGATGCGTCGGGCATCCAGTGATCGTCTATCCAGGCATCGAGTTCGGATACGAGTTCGTCCTCGGTTGGCTGTGTCATGTACCCGAGGGTGCCACAATTCGCCGCGTGGTGACCACAAACATGGCGGCGAAGGCTGCGATAACGGTGAAGGCGACCCGGAGACCCTTCCAGTCGCTGAGCTGTCCGACGATCACCGGGGTGAGGAGAAAGCCGGATCGTTGCCCGACGGCCATCGCGCCGAGCCCGGCACCGGCCGAGGTGCCGGGGAGTTTGGCGGCCATGGTGTAGAGCTGCGGAAACATCACCGAGACTCCGAGCCCCCAAAGTGCAAACCCGGCCACCGCCACAGGCATCGATCGCGCTATCACCACAACTGCGGCACCGGCGACGCTCAATCCGAGAGCCGTGGTGATGAGGCTTCGTACCCCTATCCGTTCGAGCACGTGGTCACCACCGAGTCGACCGAGCAACATGAAGCTGGCGAACACGACGGCACCGATTCCCTGCCACCGCGTGGCGTGGAACAGGTCGCGCAACGCCACCGCACTCCAGTCGTTCGGTGCGACTTCGAGGAACCCGATCCCGACCGCCATGATGGCCATGGCTACAACCACTTTCGAGATGACGAACTTGGTTCTGGGTGCGTTGGTCCCGGTTGCCCGCTCGGCGTCGGGGCGAGGGTCCTGCGGTGTCAGTCGGGGCCGCGCGGTGAGTACGGTGACGATCAGCACCGCAGCCACGAGGCTCAGGTGCAGCTCCATCGGGAGTTTCGCGGCCGAAGCGAGGGAACCGAACAAAGCACCGGTCGTGAAGCCCAGGCTCCATCCCGCGTGTAGGCGGTGCATGATCGACCGGCCCAGTCGTTCCTGGACGATCATGCCCTGCGTATTCATGGCCAGGTCATTGAACACGTCGAGAAAGCCAAGCGCGCTTAGCAAAGCCATGAGGCTGAGCGGGCTGGGCACCAACGAGATGAACGGAAGAAGCGCGGCCAACGAGAGGGCTGCGGTTGTCACCACAGGTCGACTGTTGAACCGGCCGAAGACGCGCGATGCGAGGGTGGAGGCAACGAGCCCACCTATCCCCCCGCCGATGAGTGCGGTGCCAAGGCCTCCATTGCCTACCCCGAGTCGATCCCGAACCTCCGGGATGCGAGGGAGCCAGTTTGAAAACATGAAGCCGTTGACGAAGAACAGGGCCGCCACAGCGATGACTGAGCCTCGGTTGGATGATGTTTTCACTGAGACTTTCTGACCGGGAGCGCCGGGCATCCTAACGACGGAACGCAGCGGTCAGCGAACCGCTGCGGGCCGCTGTCAGTTTTGGTGGGCTCGCCACCAGGCGACAGTGGCCCGCGTCGTTTCTTCCAGGTCCGTGGCCCGGATCCCGAAGCGTTCGGTCGTATCGGAGGCGTCGACCACGAAGGGTGCCGCGAACTGGTACTGGATTTCCTGCAGTTCGCGCATCATCGGAACGACGAATCCCATCGCTTTCAACAAAAACGACGGCAGAGTCGAGATCTTCACCCTTGTGGTTCCGGCGGCGCGGGCCAGGGCCTCGACCATTTTGGGTCACCGAAACCGATGGAACCAGCCAGGGTCGGCCCCACGAACCTTCGTCGATGGCGACGGCCGTCAACGCCTTCGCAACGTCGGGAATGTAGCTGAAGCTGTGCGGCACGTCGGTGGCACCGAGAAGCTGCACGCCTTTTCCTCGGATGGGTCGGGCCGTTCCCACTCCGGGTCGCAACGATAACGCGATGACCGGTCTCGGCGAGTTTCAGGGCTGTGGTTGGGCCGACGGGACCGGCTCCGACAACGAGATAGGTGGACATGCTGACTCCTTGATGGTGACTGTGGATCTGACGAGAGCACTGCTCTCTAATTCATGTTGTCAGAGTTTCTGACCTGCGTCAAGAGCATTGCTCTCATAAAAGTTTATTGATCTTCTACTTGTGCGGTGTTCACAACGCATGCACAATAGCGGGATGAGCACTACAGCCTCCGGCACGTCGCCGGAATTGAAGCCGATGCCGTCAAGAGCCACCGGTGTGAGATCTCGGGTCCGGGCCGAACTGACCACGGAGATCCTCGCCACCGCCAAGCATCATCTGGCGACGCAGGGTGCAGCCGGGTTGTCTCTGCGTGCGGTGGCTCGTGACGTTGGAATGGTTTCGTCGGCGATCTATCGGTACTTTCCGAGTCGCGACGATCTCCTGACCGCTTTGATTGTGGCCGCTTATGACGACCTGGCCGACGCGCTTGAGGCGGGTGAAGCAAAAGCTAAGCGCGCGGATATTCGAGGCCGCTGGATGACGGTCGGTCGTTCT
>JANMZO010000111.1:0-1919 GCA_031383405.1 Acidimicrobiia bacterium
GGCCTCGGTGCGTCGTTGATCTGCACGGTTGGTACCGAGGCCCAGAAAAAGAGACTCCTTCCCCGCTTTGCGACCGATCCGAACGCCCGCAGCGTGGTAGCTCTCTACGAAGGTCATGGACGATCGCCCAGCGAATCGACGACGACCATCACCTCCGACAGTTCGGGGTCGTGGGTCGTTCGGGGAACCAAACTCGCCGTTGCGAACGCAGCAGCGGCCGACCCGATGATCGTCGTTGGCGTCGACCCGGTCGACGGAATCCTACGTGCCGCGATGGTGAAGCCCGACGCCGCGGGTGTGACGGTTGGTGTGCCCGAGCGGCGCATCGCCCTCGACGCAGCTCAGCTTTCCACCGTCTCGTTCGACACGACCGTCGATGCCGATGCGCTGTTGGGGGGACCGGAGGCCGATCCCACGGCGTTGCTCCTGGCGGTTTCACAGGCACGCTTACTGATAGCCGCAGCCGGGCTTGGTACCGCGCAGCGAGCTGTTGACTACGCGTCAAAGTATGCGAGCGAGCGCGTCGCCTTCGGCAAACCAATTTCTGCGTTCCAGGGCGTTTCGTTCATGTTGGCCGATGCATCGATTCGTATTGCGGCGGCCAAGGTCGACGCGTTGGCCCTGGCCTCGCAGATCGATTCCGGCGACGTCGACGATCTTGAGCGGCAGACGACGAACTGTGTCAACTTCTGTGGTGTCGTCGCCACCCAGGCGACCCGCGATGGTATCCAGGTGCTTGGAGGTCACGGGTTCATCACCGATCATCCCGTCGAGCTCTGGTACCGCAGCGCTGCAGCCCTCGCTTCGATCGACTTCGACCCCCTCTGCTCGGCGTTCGAGCCGGCACTTTAAGCCCGATCAGGAGACGTCAATGGCACTGATTTTTGCGCTGAGCCCCGAACTGCAGAAGCACGGACAGGCCATGAAGGAATGGTCGGCAGCCGAAGTGCGACCGTACGCACGAGAAGCGGATCGTACCCATCGGCCGCCGGCCAACTGGCGCGAGATTCTCGACCTGTGCCCGGTGGCGATCACCAGACACGATCGCCGGGATGTCCTGCCGGTGCCGTCGTTCTCCGATGGCAAATGGATCCGCGAGCTGCACGTGACCGAAGCGCTTTGCTACGGCGACATCTGGGTCAACGATGTGGTCGGCCAGGGAATCGGCCATCTCACGGTCAAGCTGATGGGCACCGTCGAGCAGATCGAGCGTTGGTACAGACCGATCGTCGAACACGGTGGTGTCGCCGCGTTCGGACTCACCGAGCCGCACTTCGGCTCCGACACCTCGATGGTCGCGACGACCGCCACCCGCGACGGTGACACATGGGTGATCAACGGAACCAAGATGTACTGCTCAGGAGGAAGCAACGCCGACTACGTCGTGATCTTCGCGAACGTCGACAGGTCCCTCGGTGCCGCGGGTATCAAGGCCTTCGTCGTTCCCAAGGGAACGCCCGGGTTCATCGTGGCGAAGGAGAACGAGGAGAAGCTCGGCATCCGGGCCTGGCAGACCTCGGAATTGCTGTTCCAGGACTGTGCAATCCCGCTTGACCACCAACTCGGCTGGCGAGGCGACGACGGGATGGATGCCGTCGGGTCGAAGGAGCAACCGTCGACCCGGAGCGGACGCGGTGGCGCGCTTGGAGCGCTCGCCCAGAACAAGCCGAACATCTCGGCCATGGGTCTCGGTATCACCCAGGCTGCCATCGACGTGACGGCCGATGTGTTGAAAGGTCAGCGTCTCGGCTTCACGCCGCAACGCTGGTCGCAGATCGAGAACGAGATCGAACGTATGAACGTTGCCCTCGAGCGGATTCGCCGGGTCAACTTCGGGGCGCAGTGGCTGCTTGACCGCAGCCTGCCGAATAAGTCGGAAGCCTCGGTGAGCAAAGCCTTCGGGCCGCCGACGTTCGAGA
>JANMZO010000262.1:0-1773 GCA_031383405.1 Acidimicrobiia bacterium
CGCAGCGCATCCTCGGCGCCGCGGCGCTCGAACTTGTTGATGGCGATCGCGTCGGCGAAGTCGAGCATGTCGATCTTCTCCAGCTGGGAGGCTGCGCCGAACTCCGGTGTCATCACGTACAACGACACGTCGGAGTATTCAACGATCGCGGCGTCGCCCTGACCGATACCGGGTGTCTCGACGATGATCATGTCGTAGCCCGCCGCGCGGCATGCCGCGATCACATCGGGCAGGCAGGGTGGCACCTCGGTCGTGGCGGTGCGGGTGGCGAGAGACCGGAAGTAGACCTGGGCCGAGTCGATCGCGTTCATGCGGATGCGGTCACCGAGCAACGCACCCCCGCCGCGACGCCGGGTCGGGTCGACGGCGATGACGGCGACGCGCAACTTGTCTTCCTGATCGAGCCGGAAGCGGCGGAGGAGTTCGTCGGTCAGGGATGATTTCCCCGAACCACCGGTGCCGGTGATGCCGAGAACGGGAGCCGCGACCGACGCGGCCGCGGACCGGATCGCCGCCAGTGCCGCAGGGTCGATCGTACCCGCCTCGATGGCCGTGATTGCGGTCGCCAGGGTTTGCTGCGAACCCGAAAGCAACGCATCAACGGCAAAGTCTGACCGGGTGGCCGGATCAACGTCGCACGCGGCGATCATCGTGTTGATCATCCCCGCCAGACCGAGCCGCTGGCCGTCTTCGGGTGAGAAGATCCGGGCGACGCCGACGCGGTGCAGGTGCTCGATCTCCTCGGCCACGATGACCCCACCGCCACCGCCGTAGACCTTGATGTCACCCCGGCCCGCAGCCCGGAGCCGCTCGACCAGGTACGTGAAGTACTCGATATGGCCGCCCTGATACGAGCTGATGGCCACCCCGTTGGCATCTTCCTGGATCGCGGCCGTGACCACGTCGTCGACCGATCGGTTGTGACCGAGGTGGACGACCTCGGCCCCCTGGGCCTGCAGGATCCGGCGCATGATGTTGATCGCGGCATCGTGGCCGTCGAACAGGCTCGCCGCGGTCACGAAGCGCACGGGATGCTTCGGCTTGTGGAGTTCGGAGGCGTTCTCGGTGGTCATAGCGTCCTTTTTTGCCGGTCGGTCAATTCTACGGCTGGTCTGCGGGTTCGACGGAATCGGCTCCCGGCGCTCCCGATCGGTTTCTGTTTCAGCTCACGATCGCCGCGTGGACGAGTCGTTTCAGCTCGGAGCGGATGGGATGAACACTGGAAGGGAGAAGCTGCGTCATGAATACGACCGACATGTCTTCAACCGGGTCGACCCAGAACGCCGTGCTGGCCGCGCCGCCCCAACCGAAGTCGCCGACCGAACCGGGTGTGCGGTTCTTCACCGGGTCAAGGACGACGGAAAAGCCGAGGCCGA
This sequence comes from Acidimicrobiia bacterium, assembly GCA_031383405.1. Taxonomy (GTDB): domain Bacteria; phylum Actinomycetota; class Acidimicrobiia; order Acidimicrobiales; family JANYDT01; genus JANMZO01. The sequence continues at coordinate 1,377 of JANMZO010000262.1, forward strand.
AGCCGACCCCGTCGTAGCTGGTCTCGGCAAAGATCGGACGACCGATCGCCGTGAGATCGGCATTGTTCGGCAGGTGGTTCGACGTCATGAACTTCACGGTGCGGGGGCCGAGCAACCTGACCCCGTCGAGTTCCCCGCCCCGCCGCAGCATTTCGGTAAAACGTAGGTAGTCATATGTTGTCGTGTGGAGTCCGCCCCCACCCGACAGGAAGGCCGGAGCCTTGGGTGGGCGGGCACCGAAGGCCCCGGCGAACACGGCCTTGCGTTCTCGTGCCACGGTTCCGGGCGAGGCGAGGTACAGCGACGCGAGTCGATCTACTCGGGCGTCGTCGACCCAGAACGCCGTGTCGTGCATCCCGAGCGGGCCGAGGATCCGGTCCTGGAAAAACGAGTCGAG
>JANMZO010000114.1:0-2696 GCA_031383405.1 Acidimicrobiia bacterium
CCACGTCTTCCTCGACGACCGTCGCTAGCCAAGCGTCGACTGTTGGGCACGACGCTTGTGGGTTCCAGTTGACCGTGAGTTGGTAGGTGGTCGGGACGCCCGGGGTGTGTGGGTGGAGTTGGCCGGTATGCCAGTCGAGCAATCCGTTTGCGGTGTTGATCCACTGTGTTGGTTGTTTTTCGCTGATGAACGGATGCTGTGCCTGGAGGTCAGCGATGATTCCTTCGACATGGCTGCGTCGGTGTCGTTGGCCGAGGAGCGCCGATGCGCGGCGGCGGCATTCGTCGGCCCCGTCGGGTAGCCAAACCCCATGGTCGTAGCGCCACAGTGTCGAGCCGGGGCCACGGCGGATCGGTCCGATGTCGAGCACGGCGACGCGCAGGTCGCCGTGTTGGAGACCGATGGCTGGTTTGAAGTACTTATCGCCGGTAGCGATTGGAGCGGACATGGGTTCGTCGTGGTCGGGGCCCGTGCCGTTGTTTTCGTTGGGCGCGTCATCATCGGAATCACCGGTGCCGGGGGTGTCGGTGTCGTCGTTGCGAACGTCTGCGGCGTCGGCACCATTGGCGATTGCGGTGAGTTGGTCGGCGTCGTACACGCCGTCGGGGAGCTTCGGCCAACCGGTCGAGTTTTTGCCCTCGGTCGACCATACCTTGGTGATCCCTGGGCCGAGGTAGCCGATCGTTGCCGAGTTCCCTGAGGTCTTGCCGGGCCGAGTGATATTGATACATCGGTATACCGCGCCGGTTCTCTTGTCGGTTCGTGTGGTGATGTATTCGCCGTGCCCGCCGAGCCGCTTGAGCGCTTCAAGGGCGACTTTATCGGCCGGGTGGAGCAGGTCAGGGTCTACGGCTTCCCAGGCCCCTGCCGTGGAGTTGGTTGAGCCGCTGGAGGTGTTGGTAGCGCTTCGGGGGAGTGCACGGTCGAAATCGTCGAGGGTGAATACACGGTCGCTGTCGCACTCCAGCAGCACGACCGGTCGGCCGTCGGGGCCGTGGTCAGATTTGCGGTTGACCGTGCCCCCGGCACGGAGGATGCGTGGGATATCGAAACAGTTGTCAGCGCCCCGCTGTACCCACCATGCTTCGAACCGGGCTGCGATCGCTTCCGTTTCAGTGTCGTGGGCGGCGACCGGCACAGCGAACGTCCACCTGACCTGGAGCCCGCCGCCAGAATCTATGACAACGGTGGGACGTCGGCCTATCAGTTCGCTGAACTCGCCGATCAGAGCAACGGCGTCGGCGATAGTCACTATGCGGGGTGTAGCAGAATGACCTGGACGGTCTGCGGTGTCGAGATCGACGGCGAATGCAAGCCGGTGCGAATGCTGATGGTCGCTCCCACGTTTCCCGGGGTCGGGCTTCGTTGGCCCGACAAGGTTCACGCCGGTCCACACGTCGAAACCCTGATCGTGCCGGCTCTTGATGTCACCCGCTATGCGGGCGAGGTCGCAGACCAGGATCAGGTCGAAAGACATCCGACCTCCCTTGCCACCGATCTGGGGCATCGACCGGGCAACACAAATCCAACCTGTGACACCGGAACGGGATGCTGGGGCATAACAAGCGTCGACGAACTCGATGATGTCGCCGGACTGGGGCGCTTTCACTTCAGACCTTTGAGGTCTCGACTTTGATAAGTGAACTTAGGGTTCCTGCAGGCAAGAACGCAGAGACCGGCCGGTAGCGGAACATCGATGGTCTTCGATATACTGGTCTCGCCCGGCCAAGGCTTTGCTGTGTCGTTTCCGGAGCTTGCTCCGGGGCGATCGGCGTTCACGGGGCCAACTCGCTGAGCGTCCCATTTTCTGGATCCTCGAATTTGTGGTCGTCCCAGTCGAGCCTTGACTGTAGAGAGTTAGTGCCGTCGTTCCCAAAGCCGAGATCCTCATCGTGATTGCCGTGATTACCGTGATGGCGGTCATCGAAGTTGACTACGAGGAAGGTGCTGCTGTCTCCGGACTTCTCGTGGCGTCTCATGTCGAACCGGCGATCGTCTTGATTTCGCGCTCCGTTATGAACTGCTCGATCGCTTTTCGTGAGATGAGACGCCGCGTGCGAATTCTGAAGCTGGCGAGCTGGCCGGTCGCGATGAGCTCGTGGATCATGGTGGGCCCGCAGCCGAGGAGGGCAGCCGTCTCGTCAACGGAAAAGGACATTCGGTCGGCGAACGGTATTTCTGATTCCTTGTGACGGGAACCACGAGGCCGTTCCGAAGCCACGGCGGTTGCCGATGAGCGCGATGTTCGCGCCGGAGGTATCGAGGCACGCTGGGCACCATCCTGAGGTGCTGAAGCGGCCGCTGGGTATTGGGGTTCAGACCGGGGGGGATCGGGGGAGTGGGCTACCGCCATCACGCACCGCCTGATGTTGGGTCCAGCGGGCCGTCCGGTGCGGCCGACGTGAGCAGTTCGTTATTGACGCCCTCGCGCTGTTCAATGAAGTCGAGTAGCGCCTGCCGGGAGACGAGGCGTCTTCCGCCGACACGGAAGGATCTGAGACTGCCGGTGTCGGCTTCTCGGCGAATTGTCGGGCTGCTGACCCGCATGATGAGGGCGGCCTCGCGCATGTCGTAGACGAGTTCTTCGATGTGGTCTGGCGTTGGCGGTGTTGGTCGTGTCCGGCAGGACCGGACGGGTGTTGCGTACGTCTTTGGTCTCATGCCGGAATTCTGGACTACGAACTGATGTCGTATCG
>JANMZO010000298.1:0-5333 GCA_031383405.1 Acidimicrobiia bacterium
TCGTGCAGCCCGATGAGGGTGCGTTCCCGGGGAGTCGAGGCCCGCGCGATTGCTGCGTCGGAGAGTTGATTGGTCTGTTCGGTCGTGTGCAGACGCTGGGCCAGATCACGACGACCGTAGTGGCACTGGAGAAAGAACCGGCCGGGGTCACCCGGGAGACTCGACATGCGGCGGTGCCAGACGTCGGACACGAAGAGCGACACATCTCCTGCCTTCGCGATGACAGGAACAATGCCGTTGCCGTTCCATGTCAAGGACTCGTCGGCTGCGCGGTCGCGGGGAGGGGCCTGCCCGGACTTGTGGCTTCCGGGGATGACCCCGGTTGGGCCGCATTCAAGCGGACAGTCGGTGAGGAAGATATGGCAGGCGATGGCGAAAACCGGATACGGGATCCGGTCATCCCAGGCAATGTCCGGACTGCGCGGGATGTGTGGGCCGGCATCGAGATGCCAGAACCGGCCGCCGTGGCCGTTGTCGTCGGACGGCTGTCGCCACGCGGTGTTCGCAATCACGTGGCAGTCTTCGCCCAGGAGGGGCTCGATCACCGCAAGGATTTCCGGATGGGCGATCGCCGACTGGGCCAGGGCGCTGCGGTTCAGCATTTCGTATCGAAACGGCTCGAAGTGGTTGTCGGCCACGCGAGTCGAACGGACGTCGGGCCGCACGGTGTCGAACACGATAGAGATCTCAGCTGCGAGTGCAGCCACTTCGACGGGCGAGAACACCTGTGGAAGCAGCGTGTAACCCTGACTCTGCAGTTCGTGACTCGCGGTGGGAACCGGGGCCGCTTCGTCGCGAACAGTCAGGTAGCCGGTTTGTCGGGTCAGCATGTGGGTCCTCCCGGGAATTCCGTGGGGGCGAAGTGGGGTGGTTCGTCGTTCGGAACACTATTGCCTGCCTCGTCTCCCGGCGAATATGAAAGGTCGGGAGCGATTCGGGATTACATCTCGAAGGATTCGAGCGGGTCCGCCTGCTCGTAGACGCGTCGCGTGAGGTCAGCCACCGCGGCGGCAATGTCTACGGTCGGCACCGATTGGGCCGACGTCAGGTACACGAACGCGGCAGCGCTCACGTCGTCGACCCGTTCGAGGAGACCGATTGATGCGTTCCCGGGACCGGGTTTGAACCAACCGTTACCGGCGAGCGGGTTCGTGTTGACATAGGCGTCGCGCCCCGCTTCTTCTCCCACCGGCCACATGTTCATGCCGATCTGCTGCAGGGTCACGCGAAGGTGTTCTCGGAAGATGATCGGGTCCGGCACGTGCCATCGGTAGAAACTTACAAAGTTGGGCATCGAAATCATCCCCGATGGCTCCGCGGGAGGTCGGACGTCGAGTGGGGCCCCGGCGTAGAGCGCGTGATGGTTGCCGAGTCCCCAGGCGCTGCCCACGTAGTCCTCCAGACCGGTCCCGACGATCGTAGGAAGTTCGCGGTCGCCATCGAGATAGACCTTTACCTCACCCTAGGGCCCGCATACGCTCGGGTGGAGCGGGCTGCACGGTGCACCAGATATGACGCACCGTGCCGGGTCCTTCGAGGTCGGCGAGCACGACCCGCTCCCCGGGCTGGATGACCCGACTCGGTGCGCCCTTGCGCCCGTTGGCCGCCGTGCCGCCTGCACCACGGGCACCCGTGGGATTTTCGAACGTGACCGCCCGGGAGTCGAGCGAGGTGTCGATACGGGCAGGGTCACCGAACATGTGGTGAGCCTAGTGACGGGCCGGCGAAAAGACCGACCGACCAGCTCTCCGGCAGCGGACAAACCCGTGCCGGGACTTCTTCGGGACTTCTTCGGGTCGGACCCGGCGGTAATCGGCGACGGGCATGCGTTGGCCGTACCCGACGTTCGACAGTTCGACTGTTCCGTGCGAGGGTGTGGGCATGCCGGTCCAACGCGTTCGAGACATCGACCTGTACTACGAGATCCACGGTGACGGGGAGCGTGTCGTGCTCATCAACGGGACCGGCGGCGACCTTCGGGCCAACCCGGCACGCGGCCGCGGATGGTTGGAGAAGAACTTCCAGGTCCTCATGTACGACCAACGTGGACTCGGTCAGAGCGGCAAGCCGGATGTTCCGTACTCGATGACGGACTACGCCGATGACTGTGCATCGCTCATGAACGCGCTCGAATGGGACAGCGCCCACGTTGTGGGGATCAGCTTCGGGGGAATGGTTGCTCAGCATGTCGCACTCCGGCATCCACAGCGTGTGAATCATCTGGTGCTGGCCTGTACGTCGTCGGGTGGCGCCGGTGGATCGTCATTCGATCTCTTGGGTGTTCACGATCTGCCGGTTGGCGAACGGCTCAAAGTCACCCTGCCGATCATGGACTCACGCAACGACCTCTCGACCGACCCGCCCGCGCTTGCCCCCATGTTCGACATGCTTCTCCCGGCGATGTCCTCGGGGCGCGCTCTCAATGCAGACGATCCCAACGCCGCGATGGGCGCCCGGCGCCAACTTGAGGCACGCGCCGACCACGATGTCTGGGACCAGCTCGGTAGCATACGTGCACATACCTTTGTGGTAGGTGGCCGCTATGACCGGCAGGCTCCGGTTGAAAACGTGGAGCGCCTGGCCGCAGCAATTCCAGATGCGACCGTGGATTTCTTCGATGGTGGTCACCTCTTTCTTCTGCAGGACCCGGCGGCCTGGACGGCCATCGTGCGGTTTCTCGGCACCCTGTGACCCGCCGTATGACACACCCTGTGACCCGCCGTGTGATTCTGCGCATCCTGGCGTCTGCGACGCGCACCTCACCCGCTCCACCAATGACCACATGACATTCGCCACGCCCGGGTTCGACCGGTACCGGATGGTGCCTGCCACGTAAGAATCGTGGCCGGGTCGGGCTCAGTTCGTCTGCGCCAGCAGCTGACGGCAGAACTTCGGAATATCGGGAGGCTGAACCGTGGCCGCTCGGATGAGCGCGTCGAAGTTTTGCGACATCGCCTGCACGTGTTCATCGGTCGTGAAGACCAGAAACATACGGCCGACGTAGAGTGCCGCGCGTCTCGTCCCGAACACGGTTACGGGCGCGCTGAAGTGCTCGCGACCGTCGAAAAGAAACCAACGGAACGTCGGATACAGCTCGAAAGCCAGATCGGAAATGCGTTCGAGTTGTTCGCGTCGATCACGAGCGGGAAGCTCGCGCCAGATACCTTCACCGCGGGCGAACCCCACGAGCGATTGCACGGAACTGCAGCACTCCATGTCGGCTTCGGGCCTGCGCTGCCAGCGGAGTCTGGCCTCGGCCGTTTCGATCTTCTGTTCCGGCCGACCTCCGAGCGACGTGGATTCGAACCTGATCACCGCATCCGTCTTCAGGAGGTCGGGCAGCGTCGCTGGAACGTAACGAACCTTCATCCCCTTCGCATCCGTGAGCCAGCCGATGAGCCGCTCGTCATCGTGCGTGCGCACATCACGCTCAAGCGACGGCTGCTCGCTCATGACCTGCGTTCGGCCCGGGTCGTCGTGACGCAACCCGAGCAGCCAGTCGACCGATACGTTGGCGTGCCGGGCGAGGGCCACGAGAGTTTCTGTGCGGGGAAGCCGCCGATTACCGGGTGACAACAGCTGGGTGAGGGTCGTGCGGTCGATCTCCAGCGAGCGGGCGAGCGCTACCTTTGAACCGCCTGACTCGCGCACCAACTCGCTGAGGCGTTCCCGAAAGTGATCGAGGATCTGCTGACGTTCGGCCATGGAGTTCGTTCTAGCGCTGTTGAGATCGGTTTGGTGGTATGAATCGGGGACCGGTACCGACCGGGAGGACAGAAATAGTGTCGGGCGCGCAGGTCGTCGGTGTACGACCGACCGAATGGTCCTTGAAGATGCAGGCCTTAACGGCTTCGGTGGCCCCGTCGACTCTCGCCGGTGCCGGTGGTGGTCCGAGGGCCAGCCGGTCGCGGTGCCGATCCGGCAAGGCGTCCCTGGCTGGGTTGACCGGGCCGACCGGAGCCACCGGAACGTGCCGGCTGACCCGATCCACCGGGCCGAACGGGTTGATCGCGTCTGGCCGGATGTCCCTGCGGACGCGTCGCTGCACGAACTGGCGGTTCGGCCGGTTTGGGTTCCACGAAGACCCGCTCACCCGGGGCGATCTCCTGGATGAGTGGATGGGTCGGCGTGACCGTGGTGACGGTCGGGGCGATCCCGGCTTTGCGGGTGAGGTCACGAACTTCGGACGCTTGTGAATCGAGCATCATCGTGATCACAGTGCCCTCGGCGCCGGCTCGGGCGGTACGCCCTGACCGGTGGAGGTAGGCCTTGTGGTCGACCGGGGGATCGAAGTGCACGACCAACGCGACTTCATCGATGTGAATACCGCGAGCGGCGATGTCGGTCGCAACTAGCGCCGACGCTTCACCTGAGCGGAACGCTTCCAGGTTCTTGGTGCGCAGGTTCTGGCTCAGGTTGCCCTGCAACTCAACCGCCGGCACGCCACTGGTGATAAGCGCACGTGTCAATTTCTTCGCACCGTGTTTCGTGCGCGTGAACACCATGATGCGGCCCGGCGCAGCGGCGAGGTCGCGAAGCACCGGGAACCGGTCATCCGCGGCGACCGCAAACACGTGGTGGGTCATCTTCACTTCGACCGACTCAACCGGATCGACGGTGCGCAGCACCGGGTTGTGCAGGTAACGGTTGACGAGCGTGTCGATGCCGTTGTCGAGCGTCGCCGAAAACAGAAGATGCTGCGTATCGGCCGGGGTCTGATCGAGAAGCTTCTTCACGACCGGGAGAAATCCCATGTCGGCCATATGGTCGGCCTCGTCGAGGACGGCGATCTCAATGGAGTCAAGCCGTGCGTGCTTGCCCATGATGTGGTCGTCGAGACGCCCGGGGCAGGCGATGATGATTTCGACACCCTGACGCAGCGCGTTGATCTGCGGCACCGGCCCAACGCCGCCGAAGATCGTTGCCGTGCGGAGGTTCAACAGTTTGGCGAGAGGGTCCATAGCCGTTTGGATCTGGAGGGCCAGTTCGCGGGTCGGTACGAGAATGAGTGCCCGCGGTCGCCCGGCTTGGCGGGCGACCGGGTTGGCCGCCAAACGTGTGAGCAGTGGAAGCACGAAGGCCAGCGTCTTACCGGAACCGGTGCGACCTCGACCAAGTACATCACGACCGGCCAGGCAATCGGCCATCGTCGCGGCCTGGATGGGAAACGGGCGCTCGATACCGGCGTTGTGAAGCGCCTTGACGAGGACCGCCGGCACACCGAGTTCCTCAAAACTGGCGTCGAGGTTGGGGGTGGGACCGGTTTCGAATGAGGCGAACAGGTCGGCCTTCTGGGGCTGGGTGTTCTGCCGGCGCAACGGTGCTGATTGCTC
>JANMZO010000347.1:0-1758 GCA_031383405.1 Acidimicrobiia bacterium
CGGCTACGACCTCCGCGCGTCAGGGATGAACGCCGCCGCGGCCCGATCGAGTGGTGTCGACCCGAAGCGGATGGTGCTCACCACCATGGTGATATCCGGCGCCCTCGCCGGTCTTTCCGCGATGTCGATCCTGCTGTCGGAGCAGTTCGAATACGGCGACCGCTTCCCCACACTCCTCGGTTTCACCGGGATCGGCGTCGCGCTGCTCGGCCGCAACTCTCCCGGTGGTATCGCCGCCGCCGCACTGGTCCTGGCCGCGATCGAACAGGGATCCCGGGGGCTGGCGATCGCGAAGATCCCCCAGGAGATCGGCCAGATCATCCAGGGAACGCTGCTCTTTGTCGCGGTGATCGCCTATGAGGTGGTACGCCGGAGAAACCAGGCCGCCACCATTCGGGAAGCTGCGGCCAAAACCGCGTCTTTGCATTCGGCGGTCCCGGCATGAGCGTCGTCGCGGCAACGGTTGGTACGAAGAAGCGTACGTTCGCCGTGTCTCCGGGGACGACGGCGGCGATGCTCGGCGTGCTCACGATGGTGATGCTGTCAGCGGCCCGGGTCATAACCAGCGCACCGGGCCTTACCGGAAGCGGCACGTTCGGCAGTACCATCGGCCTCGCCGTTCCAGTGGCCATGGCCGGACTCGGTGGCCTCATCTCCGAGCGGGTCGGCATCGTCAACATCGGCCTGCAGGGAATGATGGTCTTCGGCACCTGGGGTGCGGGGTTCTTCGGCTGGCACTTCGGGCCGTGGGGCGCATTGGCCGGTGGAGCCGCCATGGGCGCGCTCGGTGGGGTCCTCCTCGCGCTCGCCACGATCACGTTCGGCGTCGACCACGCGGTGGCCGGTGTGGCGATCAACCTTCTCGCTCCCGGTGTTGCGCGATTCCTCTCGAGCGTGCTGTTTGCCGGAAAGGAGGGCGGCACCCTCACCGACTCACCGCCGGTCGGGCATCTGGGTCGACTTACCCTTCCGTTCCTGTCGGGCGGGCGGATCGGTTCGTGGCATTCTCCCGACCCACTCGGTTGGCTCGAGAAGCACCACTGGTTCCTGATCGGTGATTCGGCCTCGCTGCTTCGGGGTCTCACGCGCGATATCGCTGTTGAGACCGTTCTGCTGCTGGCGCTGCTTCCCATCGTCGGCTACGTGGTCTGGCGCACTCCCGTGGGCCTACGCCTTCGGTCCTCGGGTGAAAAGCCCAGCGCCGCTGATTCACTCGGGGTCAACGTCATCCGCATCCGGTGGGCGGCGGTGGTCGTTTCCGGTGCGATCGCCGGTCTCGGCGGCGCCTGGCTCGTGACCAACGTCGGAAAGTATCAGCAGGGCCAGGAAGGGTTGCGGGGATTCCTCGGACTCGCGGCGCTGATCTTCGGAAACTGGCGCCCCGCCGGGTTGTTCGCGGGGGCACTCCTGTTCCAATTCGCCGACTCGGTGCGCCTAGCGCTCGGCGACGCCCCGGCGCGGGCGTTCGTGCTCACCGTCGTGTTCGGGCTTGCTGCATTGGCCGTCTGGCAGTTCACCCGAAGGTCGATCACCACCGGTGGAGTGCTCGTAGCCTCAACCGTGGGCCTGTTCCTGTACTTTGCCACCGCGAGTCGCGTCGACGACAAACTCGGTTCGATCTTCCCTTACCTGATCACCCTTCTGGTGCTGTTGTTCTCCAGTGAACGCTTGCGGCCTCCCGCGTCTTCGGGACAGCCGTGGTTCAAGGGCGGCGATTGACCGCGCGTTTCAAAACGAGGGCAGCGAACTCGGGGAACA
>JANMZO010000361.1:0-10718 GCA_031383405.1 Acidimicrobiia bacterium
CGGAACCGACTCTTCCACCCGCTTCGCTTTGCTGCGTGAACGGGTCGAGGCGATGAAGGAGATCTGGACGCAGGACGAGGCGACGTATCAAGGTCAGTTCGTGAACTTCGATGGCATCTGGTCCTGGCCGAAGCCGAAGCAGACACCGCACCCGCCGATCCTCATGGGCGGCGACAGCCCGAAGACGCTCGATCGGGTCGTCCGCTATGCCGACGAGTGGCTGCCCATCCCGGGTCGGGGTACGGTGCCGTTTGCGGACCGGATCAAAGAGTTGCAGGACAAGGCCGCGGCAGCCGGTCGCAACCCCATTCCCGTGGGGGTTTTCGGCGCCCCACCGGTCGCTGCGAAGCTGAACGAATACGCACGAATGGGCGTTAGGCGGTGTCTCTTGAGCGTGCCGAGCGAACCCGCCGATGTCGTGCTTCCCTTGCTCGACCGGTACCGGTCGCTCATGGGCTCCGTTGACTGACATGCATGGTTGAGCACGTGAAGCCCCGCGCGATCGTCCGTCGCCCGAGCCGTTCGATCTCCGACGGCGAAGTCACCTACATTGACCGGGTTCCGCTCGACGTCGACCTCGGGCTTCAACAGCATGCGTCGTATCTTGCCCTGCTGGGAGAGGTCGGTGTTGAACTGATCTACGCACCGGAGACCGACGACCATCCCGACGGCGTTTTTGTTGAAGACGCGTTGGTGATGGTCGATGGCCGGGCGATCATCACGCGCCCCGGGGCGGTGAGTCGTCGTGGAGAGACGGCGTCGATCAAACCATTGATACGTACACTTGGTATCTTCATGTCAGAGATCACTGAGGGAACGATCGATGGCGGCGACGTACTCGCTGTCGGATCCTTTGTGTTCATAGGACTCACGACCCGAACAAATCAGGCAGCGGTTGATCAGTTCGCGGCGTTGGTGAAACCACTGGGTCGTACGACGGTGTCCGTCAAGGTGCCCGGGTGCCTCCACCTGAAGACAGCTATCACTGCGCTCCCCGACAACACGCTCATCGGAGTCGATGGTTGGTATGACCCGGGTCCGTTTGTCGACGCCGGATTCACCATCCATCGCGCCCGAGAAGCCAGCGGTGGTGATGTGCTGTGCATCGGCTCGACTGTGGTGCTGCCAGCCGACGCCCCCTTGACGGGTGAGTACGTAGCCAGCCTGGGCTTTGGTGTGCGCCACGTCGATGTGAGTGAACTCCAGAAGATCGAAGCAGGAGTCACCTGTATGAGTGTGCTGCTCTGACGGTGTTTCTGTAGCCGGGTCCGAAGCGCTCCGCTTCAGCGGAACCCGGACATCAAGGGTCGAAGTTGACGGCCCCGCTCGTCGAAGTTCGCCGGATCCAACCATTCTTCATACGCGCGCTTAATGGCCGGCCACTCTTCCGACGTCATGGCGTACCACGTGGTGTCGCGGGTGCGGCCCTTTACGATAGCGGCGCGTCGGAACAGTCCCTCATACAGGAACCCGAATCGCAGGGCCGATCGACGTGACGGCCCGTTCAGCGCATTGCATTTCCACTCGTAACGGCGATATCCGAGTTCATCGAACGCGTACCTCGCGAAGAGGAAGTTGGCTTCGGTCGTCACCTGGGTACGCGAGATCGACGGGCCCCAGTAGATGTCGCCAATCTCGATCGACTGGTTGGCCGGATCGATGCGGAGAAATGACTGGCGACCGCCGATCAGCCCGGTGCGCTTGTCTATAACCGTGAAGTACATCGGATCGGTCGAGACGAACTTCGCCTCGGCCCACGTGTTGAAGTCGGCCCGATCCGCGTGAGCCTCCACCGGAAGGTAGAGGAAGCGGGCCTTGGCGTCAGGTGGCGTCGACGCCACGAACAACCCGTCGCCGTGGGAGATGGGATCTAGCGGTTCGAGCCGGCAGTAGGTGCCGTCGAGAACAACCCGTTCGGGCCGTATGGACGGCGCAGGATTCGCAACACGGGGCCCGATCGGAAGGCCGGTCGCTGCGTCGATTTCCTGGGGGATCTGTTCGGTCACCCGAGCAGACTACGCCTGCTTCTGCTCCGGGGAGTCTTCGGCGCGCCAAGTGGCGCTAAGTGCCGAGAGCCCGCTGGACCCCTTTGGGGACGAGAGCGGTCAGGCGTTGAGCACGACAACAGCCGAACCGGGCGTGGTCTTTTTGCCCTCGGCGTTTTCGGTCCAAAGCTCAAGATCGACGAGCTTGCGACCGCCCTCCTCGCGCTTGGCGGTGACTTTGCCCTGGACGGTGAACGTGGCGCCCTGCATGTCCATGCCGCGGTACTGGCACCCGATAGAGATGATGCGACCGGTGTGGGCCAGCCAGTTCGATGTGAGCTCGCCCAGGCAGGCGTACTTCATGCGGCCGTGGACGATGTTGTCGCCGATAGCCTTGGCCTGTGGGAAGTCAGCGTCGTAGTGAAGGGGATTGAAGTCGCCGGATCCGGCGGCGTACTGAACAAGTTGACGCCGGCCCGGCGATTTTTCGAGGGTGGGAAGGGCGTCGCCCACGTTGACTTCGGCAAAGAGTGGCATGGTGAGGTTCCTAGGTTCGATTCGTAAATGTACTTAGTAGAAGATGCCCTGGCCGCGCTGGCGGGCCACGACATCTCCGGTTGCCTTGTCGCGGTAGATAGTCTCGTTGGTGACAACGAGTGACCGACCGATCTTCATGTCCTTCACTTCGAGGTCGGCGACCATCGTTGTCATCGTGAGCACGTCGCCGGCGACCGGTGTGCGCTCGTAGAACGTCTCGGTTCCGCCATCGAGCACATTTTTCAGGCCGTGCTCAAGGCGTGGACCGCTGGAACGCGACGGCTGGCCGTAGGTCGGGTCCGAAACGGCCGGTATGAACACCGGCGTACCGAGATATGACGCCGGGGCGGGGAGGCTCGTGTAGCCTGCCGCTTTGGCGGCATCCTCATCGAAATAAACGGGGTCCGTGTAGCCCACACCCCGGGCGAAGGCCCGTACGCTGGTCGTGGTCAGCTCAACCGTCCAGGGCTCGCTCTCCACGCCAATAACAGAACGCATTTGATCGGTGAGTTCGAAGTCGGCAGCCATAAGGATCCTTTCAAGAGTTCCCTGCTCCGTGGCCTGGGTCATGAAGCAGCTTCGTTGTGCAATGAAGCGAACGAACCGTAACGCGCGCACCCGGGTCGGGGGAAATCCAGGTCCTGCCCGGGCTCGGGTTTTTCTCCCGGTGACCCGACGGTTTCTGGCCCGCTTGAGTACGATTCCCGGAAATGAGCGATTTGCAACACGTTGGTGGGGCGCCGATTGTCGGTCGCGAAGCCGAACTTCTGTTCATCGCCGCAGCAATGAAGCGACCTGGATGCCGGGCCGTATTTCTCATCGGTGCGGCCGGGGTCGGAAAGACCCGACTCACCGATGAGTGCCGCGAGTTGGCCCGCGAGTCCGGGATGGCCGTTGTGAGCGCATCTGCCAACGCCGGATCCGCTCGAATTTCGCTTGGGGCACTGGCCCACCTTCTGCCTCCCGCCTCCGAACTCGGCGACCTGCACCAGGATCTGCAGCCCGCCCACCTTCTCCAGTCGGCGCGTAAATCCCTGGCCGCCGAAGCCGGCGACCGGCGGTTGGTTCTGTCGATCGATGACGCTCATCATCTCGATCCCGTTGCTGCGCAGCTTGTCTATCAACTCGTCTCGGTCGACAGCGCCTTTCTCATCGCTACGCTGCGAACCGGCGAGAAGATCCCCAGCCCGATCGCCGAACTGCTGTTGAAGGCAACCGTCGACCGGCTGGACCTGCAGGAGCTCAAACCACACGACGTTGCGCCAATCGCCCGTGATCTTCTCGGTGGAGCGCTCGACGGCCCGGCTATCTCCTGGCTCACGGCCACCTCGGCCGGTAATGCGTTGTTCCTGCGCGAACTCGTGCTGTCGGCTCGCGACGACGGGACTCTCGTGCCTGACCCGGCCTCGAATGTCTGGAGGCTCCAGTCCGGTCGTCGACCCAGCTCACCCCGTCTCACCGAACTGCTTGAGCACCGTCTCGACGGCCTGTCGATCGATGAGCGACGCGCCCTCGAGGTCATAGCGTTGGCGGAGCCACTTCCGCTCGAGCCGGTAGAAGAACTCCTGGGGCTCGATGTGCTGGACGCGCTCGATCGCCGCGGCCTCGTACGCGTGCTGGCAGACGGAAAGCGTCTCACTATCGGTCTGTGTCACCCGCTGTACGTTGAGATAATTCGGCGCGCACCGATGAACCTTCGCCAACGTGCCGACCTTGGCGCGCTGGCCTCAGCGATCCGGTCCGCCGGAGGTCGTCGCCGCGAGGACCCGATCCGGATCGCCACGTGGCAGCTCGCCGTCGGTGGCCGGGCCGACCCCGAGGTTCTTCTTCGGGCAGCCCTGGCCGCGCAGCTCGGCTTCGACGATCACACGGCGATCGATCTGGCCGGGGCCGGCCTGCAGCAGGATCCGAGCGCCGATGTTCGGATCGAACTGCTGCTGTGTAGAGGACTGGGTCTGTCGAGACTCGGCCGTTTTCGAGCTGCGACCCCAGATCTGATGCACGCATATGAAGCCGCGCAGAGCCCGGTGCATATCGCGCGATCGGCGATCCGTCTTGCGGCGGCCACGCTCGAGCGCGACGGAGATCTCAAATCGGCCATTACGACGCTCGACAATGCGATTGTCCGGCTTCCGGAAGGTCCTGAACTAGTTGATGTCCGACTCGAGCGGGCCACGTTGCTGGCCGATGCAGGATTCCCTGCTGCTGCGGCCGACGAACTGCGTCTTGTTGACGAAACGGGCCAGCCCCCGGCTCAACGCATCATCACGGCGCTGGCGAGGGGGAGCGAACGACTCAATTCCGGATTCCCGTTGGAAGCGATTGACGTGGCCGACGCGGGACTGCACATACATCTCTCGCATCCGACCGAGACGACGACCTATCACCCGACCAGCCACTTTCTTCCTCGGATCCTCGGGCTGATCGAATCCGGCCAACTGGACGTGGCGGAACGCGACGCCCGGTGGATCCAGCAGCGCGGTGCCGAGGAGCGCCGACCGATCGCCCAAACGGGTGGCTGTCTTTTCGCGGCGATGGTGCTCCTGCGCCGCGGGCAAACGAATGCGTGCGTGAAGGCGGCCGAAGAGGCCCTGACCACATCCCCCAGTGACAACCAGCCGTATATGCGTCGCCTCGCGTGGGCGCTTCTGGCCAGGGCCCAGGTACTGCGCGGCGACGTCGGATCGGCCATCGCGTCACTGCGGGAGTTCGACCAGGCGCCACATGTGGTCGACGGGTTCGGCGAAGTTGAATACGTGCTGGCCAGGTCCCAGGTTCGGGTAGCGGGTTTCGATCGGGATGGTGCGCGATCAGTCTTGCAGGACGCTCTGGCCGATGCCGGCACACGCGGCAATTGGAGAGTCACCATGAACGTGCTCGACGAACTCATGCATGAGCACCTCGACCGTGACGCGGCCGCCCGGGTCGCGCAATCAGCGGTGCGGTCACCGGATGCGCTGTCTCAGGCCCGTGCGCTGCAGGCATGGTCAATGCTCAAGGGTGACCTTGGAGCGCATGGCGACGCGGCCACCCGGTTTCTCGAACTGGGCTTCAATGTCCGGGCAGCGGAGATCTCCGCCCGCGCAGCTCGAGATGCGAAACGGCACGGCGACGGCCGGACCGCCGCCCGTCTGGAGCGGATTGCTTCCTTGGCGGTAGGCCGAATGGACGGCGTATTGACGCCAGCGATCACCGGATACACGGCAGCGGTGCCGCTCACCGATCGCGAACGCGAGATCGCGTCTCTGGTGAGTCGCGGAGCGACATCGAAAGAGGTCGGCGTGCACCTCAATCTTTCGGCCCGCACCGTCGACAACCATCTTCAGCGCGTGTTCGCCAAGCTCGGAGTGAGCAGCCGACGCGAGTTACGCGCTGCCCTCGGACAGTCAACGTCTGAGTAATCGTTACTCCATAGCGGGTGGAGTTGGCTTCCGGTTCGACGGTCCCGGGCCCGGCAACTTCACTGAAGTAGAGCAAGTGTTGCTCACTACGTTTTGACTCGTTTCTGCGAAGCTCTCCATGCACGGCTTCGAGGTGAACCCGTGCGACGAAAGGAACTTCGATGCACCGCACCGCCCGCCAGAGCTTTGCCCTCAGTCTCA
The DNA here is from genome assembly GCA_031383405.1 of Acidimicrobiia bacterium. Classification (GTDB taxonomy): domain Bacteria; phylum Actinomycetota; class Acidimicrobiia; order Acidimicrobiales; family JANYDT01; genus JANMZO01. The sequence continues at coordinate 6,125 of JANMZO010000361.1, forward strand.
CGTTCGCCGCGCTCGTCGGTTTGGCTGCGTGTGGAAGCGGGAAAAAAGCGATCGACACCACAGTCGCCGTCCCCACGCCGGAGACGACCGAGACGACCGCCTCCGTGGCAGCTGACACGACGTTGGCCGATCCTCCGGCCGAAAATGCGGCCGACACCACCGTGGCTGCTGCAACGGTCCTGAGCAAGGGTGAGGTCATGGCCCGGGCCGACGCAATATGCACCCAGGTTCGTACTGACATGGCCGCGGTTCCCGCCCCAACTTCCTTCGCCACCGCCGGCCCGAGCCTCCAGAAGATGCTCGGCATCTCCGAAGCCGGCGTCGCGGCGTTGAAGGTCCTTCCGGTGGCGGGAAGCGATCAGAACACACTCAACTCGCTGGTTTCGTTGCTCGAAGCGGCCAACCGGTCCTTGAAGGCCGCCGTTGACGCAACTTCTGCCGGCGATGAGTCCGCCGCCAATACCGCCACCGACGCATACTCCGCCAAGGTGGTGGCCTTTGCAGAAGAGGCAAAAGCGGCGGGATTTCAAGCTTGTGGCCAAACCGGACCGACGGTAACCCCGTCCGAGACAGCCGGCGCTTCATCATCCGAAGTCTCCGAGCCCGCCGGCGCCGGTGACAGCAAGTTCGCGCTGGTCGATCTCGGAACGACGCTCAAGGCGATTCCTGGCTTCGAGTATGTGGCGCTCGATAAGGCGATCCAATCACAGCTCATCAGCGGCTTTGCCGCCGATCCCAATGTTGTTGCGCTCGTCGATGCGGTCGGAACGTCGGTGGTATCGAATAAGACCGACAGGGCACTGTTGATATTCCTTCGTCTCAAACGGCCGCTGGTCGGGAAGGAGCTTCAGGACTTCGTCGGCGGAGTGGTCGGTACCGGCACCGACGTTGAGCAGGGCAAGGTCGCGGGAACGAGAGGCTGGTCGTATGTCGACAGCAGCGGGAGTCGGGCGTTTGTCACCGTGAGGAACAACACCGCGATTCTCAGCCTGGCGGATTCCACCGACGTGCTTTCGTCGGTGGTCTCGGGCCTCTTCAACGCCAATCCGGATCTGTGACAGGTCCGCACACGCCGACCCCTCCAAAGCAACCGACCCGCAAAGCAACCGACCCGCCTGGATCCCCTCCCGTACCCGATCAACCGTCCAAACCTTCCAGACCACAAACCTCGAACCCGACCGCAAAGGAACCGACATGACCATCTCCAGTCCGACCACGACGTCCAACGTGCTCACCGAAGAAGCCTGGGCGCTGCAGAACAAACTGAATCCCTTCCCGGTGGCCGGCACCCTGTCGTGGGATGGCACAACACTCCGCTTCACGCTTGCCTCCCTGGCCGGCGAGGCCTTCGTCGGCTGGGTGGAGGAACGAACCAAGCTGCGGGATCTCGCAGCCCGGCTTCGAACCGGAGAGCGGATCGAGGTGTTCTCCTGGACCACCGATGTGTTCTCGGTCAGCTGGCCGGCCATGTACGCGGGAAGCACTCTCGAAGTGAAAGGTCCGAACGCCGAGAAGTGGTTGATTGCACTCGACTACCCGTCGGGTGGGTCGATCTCCCAGACCATCTCGCTGTTCACCGGGCGCAAGAAGGGCAAAATCTGGAAAAAGGCTTTGGGCGGCTGATATGAAACGGCGACGTCAACTCCCCGCCGTGGTCGCGGCGGCTGTGCTTACGCTGACGGGATGCGCAACGGCGAAGGCCCCCAATGCTCGGTCGGCTTCAACATCGACACAGGTGACACCATCGGCCCCCGTTACGGCCACGTCGGAAGCCGATAACGGCTCGACCGATGCTGGGGCGTCAAACGCCAGTCCGAAGGGCTCGGTGCCGGACGAGTCTGGCGGGTCCACCGACACGGACATCCAGGCGACGGGAACGTTCCAACCGCAGAATGCGAACGACCGGGTCGTGGCTTCGGCCTTGGCTGACATCGGCGACTACTGGACGGTCGTGTTCCCGGAACTCTATGGGCAAGACTGGCAACCGATCAGCGGTGGCTACTACCCGTACACGTCGAGTTCCAAACTTCCCCCGTGCCCTGGGGTTCACGGGTACGCAGACGTCGCCCGAAACGCGTTCTACTGCCCGGCGGCGGACCTGGTGGCATGGGACGACGAACAGCTGATTCCCTCGATGCAGGAGCAGTTCGGTGATTTTGCCCTGGCGATCGTGATGGCGCACGAAGTCGGCCATGCGGTCCAGGCCAGGTCGGGATTCGGGGGCACGTTCACGGTGACGAAGGAACAGCAGGCGGACTGCTTTGCCGGTGCCTGGGTGGCCTCAGTGGCCAACGGGTATTCGAAACGGTTCTCCGTGCAGCTCGAGGATCTTGACGCATCGGTGGCCGGCTTTCTTCAGCTCCGCGACCACCCGGGTTCAAACGGTCTCGAAGGCGACGCCCACGGCAGCGCATTCGACCGCATCGGGTCGTTCCAGGACGGGTACGAAAAGGGTGCGGCGGCCTGCAAGGACTACAGCGATCAGAACGTGGCCGAACGACTGGTGCAGCTGCCGTTCGCTTCGGATGCGGAGGCCGCGAGCGGCGGTAACCTACCGTGGGGGTCGGTGCTCCCGGCCGTCTCCGCTGACCTCGAGAGTTTCTGGTCCGCCGTGTTCGCCCAGGGTGGAAAAGCGTGGAAGCCAATCGATCCGACGCTCCGGGCCGACGGGACCCTGGCGCGTCAGCTCTATGACAACGTCGGCGACTTCGCAGCGGCCACGATCCTCGGGCGCGCCTATGCCGCCGAGGTGCAAGATGTCCTGGGAGAAGGGGGATCACCCCTCCAGCAGAGCCTTCAGGCCGACTGCCTCACGGGTTCGTGGGCGGCGTCGATGTTCCTTCAGGACCGGCCCGACAGCTCGTTGAAGATGTCGCCGGGAGACCTCGACAAAGCGGTGATGGCGTTGTTGGTGTCAAGCGACCGCGGTGCTGATCTTCGCTCGGGGAATGCGACCGTTGGGACGGCTTTCCAGCGGATCGCCGCGCTCCGCTCGGGCTTTATGGACGGAATTGCCGAATGCGCCAAGATCACCCAGCCGAGCTGACGGCGGGACTGTCGCCTCTATCCGAGACTGGGTAACTAGCGGGGCAAGCGATCTCACCCAATCGGGGACGAACGGCACGGCGAGTTGCATGAAGGGTCCGGACGCGAAAGTGTTTCGCCCATGCCACATCACATGGGTGCACAGCGTCCGGCCGGCCTCGGTTACTACCCGCTCCCGGAAGACGATCCGGGTGTCGAGATCCCACGGGAATCCGTGCGGGTCGTGACTTCTGATCGGGCTCTGGTTCGCGGTGTGCTTTGGCGGGCTCCAGCCGGTGTGCCTGAGAGGAAGACCGCGGTGATCCTCACGCACCCTCGCGGCGACTTCAGCGTGCACTATGCCTGCCCGCTGCTCGCCGCGGCTGGCTATGCGACGTTCGGGTTCGCAACCCGCTATCTCAACAACGACACCGACTGTCTTCACGACAATTGCGTTATTGACGTTAAGGCCGCCGCCGACGATATGCGCCGTCGCGGCTACGAGAATGTGGTGTTGCTCGGTAATTCCGGTGGTGGGTCGCTGATGGCACTCACCCAGGCCCAGACAGGTTGCGGAGACGGTTGGATCGGGATCGCTGCGCACCCCGGTGAGGGTGTGTTCATGGGTCATGTGATCGACCCGTCGGTGGCCGACGAGAACGACCCATTTTCCGTGGTCCCCGAACTCGACATGTACAACCCCGATAACGGCTGGAGGCCATGGCCGGAGCCTGTCACGTACGACCGGGACTGGCTCGACCGTTACCGGGTCGCGCAAATTGAGCGGATCGCGCGGCTTGACCAGATCGCGAAGACATCGATCGCCGAAGCGGAACTGCACCGCAACCGACTCGGATCGATCGACCGCGCTACGAGTCTGCGGCCCTGGCGCGACGCCCGGCAGCGCGCGGTTCATACGAAGTACATGGTCATCTACCGAACGCTCGCCGATCCGGTGTACCTCGATCTTTCGATCGAACCCGATGAGCGTCCGATGGGCTCGCTCTTCGCCTTCCCCGACCCGTTCGACGGGAACTACGGGCGCGGCGGCCTGGCCCGGTCCATGACGGCCCGGGGCTGGTTGTCGACATGGTCAGCGCTGTCGAGCCATGCCAAGTTGGCCGATACCATGCCGTCGGTGAAGGTCCCCACGATGATCGTGCACCCCACGGCCGACACCGAGATCCGTGTTCGCGAAGCGCTGGAGATCCGTGACAGTTCAGGCGCCGCTGACCTCACGTACTTGGAGATGAAGGGCGCGCTGCACTACCTCGAAGGAAGCCGCCGTGAAGCACTCGACGCCGTCATCTCCTGGCTCGAAGCCCGCTTCAACTGACCAACCCTGATTCATGTCCACGCTTCGCCACGCATGCGGTGCAAAGTGTGGACATAAACCGCATCGGCGAAGCCAAACGACAAACTGCTAGTGCTAGTGCTCGCGCGCATAAATAAGTCGCGCATGGATCATGCGACGAGTGGGTCGGCGCTGTAGGTCCATTTGAAGGGTTTGGCTTTCTTGTCGTACTCGGTGATGTGGGCTAACAGTTTCTTGATGAGGTCGTCGCGAGAT
>JANMZO010000365.1:0-2336 GCA_031383405.1 Acidimicrobiia bacterium
GGCGCTGCGACCGCCTTCGGCCATTTCACGGCTCCCCTACACCGACGGCGACATCGACGCCCCGCCGTGCATGGTCTCGATGCTGATGCGCCCCCTGGTCGTTCCGGCCGTCGACGGATTCATCACCGAAAAGCGGATGGAAGTGCGGTTCTTCGCACCCGGTTCACTCGTGTCGAATCTCGATTTCGTGGAGAACATCTTCGGCAACGCCGGCGATCCCTTCCTGCCGGCCAACGATGCGGCGTTGAACCCCGATGGCTGGACCGGTCACAGCGGATGCGTGATCCTCGCTCCCCACCTCACGTCGTGCACCAAGCAGGAACTCGGTTTACCGCATCTCGACGACGCGACTCCGCGGCAACGTCGCGACGGCATGTGTTGGACGAATACCGATGAACGCTACAACGGAGGGTCGGCATTCAAAGTCTGCACACGAGATACATCAGGAGTTATTGTCACAATAATTGCCGACAACTACTTCGGATACTGTAAAAAAGAAGTAAAGACCCAGATCAGTTATTCGGCGAACCTGTATGGACTGGCGGAAGAGGAGCACGCCGGAGGGGCAATCGTGTATCCCTCATATGACCTGGGCGAGGAGTTCTTCGGCGATCTGCACGTGCAACACCGTGGCCACTCGTTCGAAGAGATGGTCGAACGCTACGCCCCGCTGATGGAACTGAAACCCGAGGGTTACGCGGTGGACCGCGCGTACCCCGACATCATCTATGTGCCCGAAGACGTGGCGTTCGATCTGGCCTCCCAGACGGTCAGCTGGGAAGGTGAAACGGAAGGGGAGGTACACACCCTTCCGTTGCTCGCCCGGCGCACCTACGTGCGTCCGTCGGGGTACAAGGTGCATATCGAGCAGCCACCCGCCCATACCGCCTGGCATTTGATCGGCACCGCCGCCGAGGGACTGTTCTGCCACAAACCGTGCACCGTGTCGGGTGGTGGCAAGTCGGAGATTTCGAAAGCCATTTCCGACGCCATCCTGCCGGGCCCGGTCTTCGTCGCCGATTTCGATCATGACATGGACCGTGTTTCCGAGCTGATCGAACGCGACTACTCCGACCGGTACCTTGCCAGCGCAAATCGCGATACGGACCACCGGCCGATCCTCAGCCCTGAGCGTTCACTTGGCTCCGTAATCAAACTCCTGACCCCGAACGATCTGGAATACACTGCCGAATTCAACGCGTGGTTACGCTCAATTCCTCAATATCTCAAAGAGATCGTGTTCGTCGTAAAGCGGCATTTCATCCAGAGTTGGGGTGACAATTGGCGTGACCACTTCTCCGTTGACATCGTGAATGGCAGTGCCGGCAACGAACTGAAGTGCGACAATCGCAAACTCGATGCAAGCTTCCTCCGGGTTGGATTCGACAGCGACGGCGCATGGCGGGTCTTCGGGCTGCGGGAGGATTACCATCCCGCGGCCAAGGTGCAGATGGAAGACGACATCACCGCCTCGGTGGTGGTTCCCGGTACTGGTTCAGAGCCATCGCAGAAGTTCGTGCAGAACTGCGAACACAAACTGTTCCAGCGCCCCGACGACGCAATCCTCCGTGGCTACGACAAACTGACCGAGCTGGAACTGGCGCAACCCGGCAACTTCATCTCCAACTTCGAACCGCTCGGGCAGTCCGACGCGGCCGAGTTGGCCGACGAGGCGATCGGGTTCTCGAAGTTCACCGGCCCGATGCAGCAACTCGTGCGAGCCGCGGCGGCCGCAGAGCCGGGTCCGACGTTCTTCGTGTCGTCGGCCCACCCGAGGATGGTCGACGGCAAGCCGTCGAAGAACCCGCGCTATCTCCAGGTCCGCCCCGATGTGGTTGATGCCCGGGGGGTCCACCTGGCCCGGATGGCCACCCGGTTGCACCGGCGCATTCCGGCCGATGCACCGCTCTCAACCCCGGTCGGTGCCATCGTGCCCGGCCGTCGGAACAACCCGCCCGAACCCAAGGACAACATACGCTACCCCGGTCGGTGCCATCGTGCCCGGCCGTCGGAACAACCCGCCCGAACCCAAGGACAACATACGCTCGCTCGCGGTGTACAACCCGGTCCACTACATGGAACTGCCCGAACTCTTCATGGAGTTCATCAGCTCCATGACCGGCAAGTCCCCATCCACGACCGGCGCGGGCTCCGAAGGGGCACTCACGAAAGGCCCGTTCAACGCGTTGCCGGCGATCATCGACCTCAATGCGTCGCTCGTCGGGCATATCCTCACCGGGCAGCCGTCGTTTCTTTCGGCCGCGGGCCACGTCGGGCCGAACGTCCGCTTTGATCACGATGTAAGCCTGTTGGTTCCCGAGGTGTGGAGTCGGATG
>JANMZO010000416.1:0-3267 GCA_031383405.1 Acidimicrobiia bacterium
CCCGGGCCCGCAGGATGTCGGCGGCTGACCGCACAAACGAGATCGCAGCGAAGTCGACACCGGCCCCGGTCATCGTTTCGAGCATCACCAGATCCTCGTCGGTCGGAGCCTGAAGGCGGGACCGTTCGCTCGGGATGTGCACGCCGGGCCGACCCCGAACCTTGCCCGCGGTCAGGACCTGTGCGGTGACGAAGCCGTCTCCGGCATCGATGACGGCCATCGTGATCTCACCGTCGCCCAGGATCAGCCGATCGCCCACGCCTACGTCATGCAGCAGGGTGTCATAGTCGACGTAGAGGACCGTTTCGGAACTTGGCTCGTTGCCCGGTTTGAGCTTTATACGCATGCCGACCGGCAGGTCTATCCCGATGGGGCCGAAGTCTCCCGAACGGATTTTCGGACCCGGGAGGTCGGCCAGAACGGCGACTATACGGCCGACCTTGGCCGCAGCCGCCCGGATGTCGGCCATCCGCTGCAGATGTTCGTCGAGATGTCCGTGTGAGAGGTTGAGGCGGAACATGTCGACGCCAGCCACAATCATCGCGACCAACTCGTCTGGGCCCGCCGAGGCCGGGCCTACGGTCGCTACGATCTTCGTCCGCTTCATGTCTGAGACAGTACGCCTCCGGCCGCCTCAGCCCTGTGCATCCGACCGGTGGCGGGGCCGGCGCCTCCCGCCGATGCTTTTGCCTCGACCGACCGGAAGTTCAGGAGACGGCGAACCGGATGGTGCGGGCCGCGTTGTCGGACTGCGTGATCGTGAGATCGGGACGGGAGTCGGAAAGGTATGTACGCAGGGCAACGAATTCCGGTTCGCTCAACAGGATGTGGTCGGCGCTGTCGTCGGTGTGCCGCAGCGCGATGGCGTACCGGTCCTTCATCCTCGGAGTTCCCTCCACGTGGATTGCCACAAGGAGGCTCGGATCGTCGATTGCTGCGAGCACCCTGGAGTCCTGGCGGGCGAGTCGCTTGCCCATGATGATGAAGGGAATCGAAGTCAGCAGCGCCAGCGCACCGGCAACGAAGCCGACAAGCTGAGGTGTGCCGTCGCTGCGCAGGCCGAAGGCAACCCCCGCCACGGCGATGATGAGGATTCCACCGGCCCGTTGACCGAGTCGCAGGCCCTGCTGGATCACGAGTTTCCGGCAGGCTTTTTGTTCGTCGGTGCGGTTGGGGCTGACAACGGCAGTCATGGCTTAATTATCGGCAGGTCTGCGGACGGACTTAACAGGGTGCTGAAAAACCAATGCCGACGCCTCTGCGGCCATATCCGCCGCTCGCGGCGTCCTCGGCGACCCAATTAGGGCGGGGCTAGTGGGGTCTTCTGTGTCCTTGCGAGCGAACGAATCTGGCTCGCAGATCCGCACGCCAGCGTTCTTCGTCACCCTGTTAATGCTTCGGCGGAGGTTGGCGGGTCGTTTACTCTCGTCGCATGACAAAGACGGTTCACGGCGTGTGCCACCACGATTGTCCCGATTCCTGTGGTTGGACCGTCACGGTCGAGGGGTCCGTCGATGGGTACGTGGCCACCAAGCTGCGCGGTAACCCCGACCATCCGTTTTCGCAGGGTGAACTGTGTCCCAAGGTGAACCGCTTCCTGGAGCGGGTGTACTCGCCGGACCGGGTTCTTACGCCGCTTCGCCGGACCGGTGTCAAGGGATCCGGGGAATTTGCTCCGATTTCATGGGAGGCGGCGCTTGCCGAGATCGCCGCGCGCTGGCAGGAGGTCATCAACGGGTATGGCGGTGAGGCGATCGCCCCGTTCTCCTCGGCGGGCAATCAAAGCTGGCTGGCTCTCAACGCCCACCGGGGGTTCATGGCCCGCCTCGGAGCCAGCCGCCAAGTGGATTCCGTGTGCGGAGCAACCGCCGGCGCCGGTTTTGCAACGACATATGGCTCGGCTCGTGGCGCCGACCCGGTCGAACTCCGCCACGCGAAGTGCGTCGTTCTGTGGGGTACGAATACCCGACTTACGAACCGTCACCTCTGGCCCTCTGTCGAAGAGGCCCGGGCCAAGGGCGCGATGATCATCTGTATCGACCCGTTGAAGACGATGACGGCCGACTCGTCCGACTGGCACATCCAACCGCGACCGGGCACCGACGTCGCCCTCATGCTCGGCCTCGTGCACTCGTTCATCCGCAACGGCCATGTGGATCACGACTATGTCGCCAGGTACAGCGAAGGCTTCGATGACCTCGCGGCCGTGGCATCGGTGTGGGATGCGGCCCGAACGGCAGAAGTATGTGGACTTACCGTCGAAGAGGTTGAACGCCTCGCTTCGACGCTTGGTGCTACCCCTCCCGTGCACTTCCGTACCCTCATTGGCGCGGAACATCGGGAGCAGGGAGCGACGTTCTTCCGTATGCTCGCCTGTCTGCCGGTCGTGCTCGGTTCCTGGCGTCATCGTGGCGGAGGGGCATCGCGGTCGGTCGGCACCTACACCGAATCGGTGCTCGGTCCGATTGCTCCCATCAGGTGGCCCGAAGGCAATCGGCCCCGCGCCCTGTCCATGAACCAGATCGGCCGATGGCTCAATGACGACCGGCTCGACCCGCCGGTTATGGCGTTGATGGTGTGGAGCGCAAATCCGGTCATCACGATTCCGAACGCCGAAGCGACGCGTCGGGGCCTCGCCCGCGAGGATCTGTTCACGGTCGCCCACGAGCAGTTCATCACCGATACGGCCCGGTACGCCGACATCATCCTCCCCGCGACAACCCAGATCGAAGCGGTCGATGTCGTTCCCTCCTGGGGATCGATGCACCTCAACTGGAACCACGCCGCCATTGCACCGCTCGGCGAGTCGGTGTCCAATACCGAGCTGTTCCGACGCCTGTCACGGGCGATGGGCTTCACCGAACCGGAGCACGTTCTCACCGACGATGAACTGTTGGTCAACGCGTTTGCGAACACCGACTCGCCCGGGTCTGTCACGCTCGAGTCGCTTCGCGAGGCGGGGACTCTCCGCATCAACGTGCCGGAAGACTTTCGACCCTATGCCGAGGGAGGTTTCGCCACCGGCTCGGGCAAAGCCGCGTTGGCCTCCTCGTTCATGGAGAGTTTCGGCCACGGGTTCGTGCCCGACTACTGCGAACCCGAGGCCGACGCGGCCTATCCGCTTACGCTGATGACGCCGAAAATCCACACGCGCTTTCTCAATTCCTCATATGCGCACTTACCAAACCACGGTGGGCGGGAAGGTGAGCCGTTCGTCGAGTTGTCCGACGCCGACGCAGTCACCCGACTCGTGAGCGACGGCGATAT
>JANMZO010000425.1:0-21293 GCA_031383405.1 Acidimicrobiia bacterium
CGACATCGGGGAACCGCTGAAGAAACGCCTGCCACTTGGGCACGACCCGCGCGACCTGAGTCTGCTGCAACATGACCTCCGCGACGACAATCTCCCACGGGTCACGGGAGTGACGCCACGGTAGGTTGCGCTGTTCAGACCGCATCCACGGGAGGGCCAGGGCGCGGAAGGTGCCTCCTGTGCGGTTCCGATCGCTCACGCCGATGGAATCAGTCCCATATTGCGGCGGTGTCGTACGGACGCTTGCGGGCGGGTGCCGCGGCCCGGGTCCACACCATCAGCTTGCGTTTGAAGTAGCAAACTTCCTCGCCGCGCTGGTTGATGCCTTTCGTCTCCACACTTACGATTCCGCGATCACCCTTGGATGTGAGCAGTTTGTCGAGTACGCGTGTCTCTGCATGGATCGTGTCGCCGTGGAACGTCGGCTTCGAGTGCTTGAGCGTCTCCACCTCCAGATTCGCAATCGCGGCGCCGCTCACGTCGGCGACGCTCATGCCGAGCACGAGCGAGTAGACGAGGTTGCCGACAACGACGTTCCTACCCTGCACCGTATCGGCGGCGTACCAGTCGTTGGTGTGCAGAGGGTGATGGTTCATCGTGATCATGCAGAACAGATGATCGTCGTATTCCGTGATCGTCTTGCCGGGCCAATGCTGATAGATGTCGCCGACTTCAAAGTCTTCGAAGTTGCGGCCGAAGGGACGGTCGTGCGTTGTCATGTTCCAACCCTAACGTTCGCCGACGCAGTGACCCAAGACGTGAACCCGCAAACGCAAACGCCTTCCCGAGCTGTTTCTCAGTTACGGCGGGAGCGCGATGGGCGCGCGATGCGTACCTCGACACCCGGGGACCAGAGTGCAATTGGGGATCCGGTCGGAGCCGGTAGTCCGGCTGCGGTCATCAACGACTCGGTGCACGAGACAACCTCGGCCCGGTGAAGAGGCCATACGGGATGCTCGACGTCGGCCCAGAGAAGTTGTCCGGCGAAGGTCGACCCGAGCGCCCACCTCGAGGACAGGAAGTCGATGAGCGGCCGGTCGGGAGCATCAGCCGCTACCTCATCACCGATCCTGATGTGAACGTCGCTGTGCGCGCCAGCGCTGGACCGGGGCCACCGCCGGGAGCTTGTGTAGCGGACGTGACCGGGTTCGGATTCATCGATCGTCATGGTCGCGCTGCAGTACGGCAGGGCGTATGTGGTTCGGGCGATAAGGGTCGGGACGATCCGGGTGATGTCGAGACTGCAGAACCAGACTCCGCGACGGCCCCGTGAATCGACGATGTACGTTCGAACATTGGTCTCGGGGAACGTCGACCATGGCAGCCTGATCCGCTCAAGACCGGGGATACGGATGCCGCGCATGTGGAACGGGATCAGGCCCACCCATGCGCCATCGTCGAATGTGTCGACCCTGAAGCCCGGAGGCAGGAGCGCCGCGACGCTGTCAACGTCGTAGCGCCAGTGCAACGAGGTGAGGTTGTACCAACCCTGCAGCATTACCGGTCGGCGCACCATCCGACGTGGGCCAACGGTGATTGGTTCGGGCGGAAAAAGAGCCATCCCCGACCCTAGGCCGACCGCTACGGCAACCGTTCCCCGGTGGACGATCCGTGCCCGCGACCCGGCCATGGTTTGGTTCCGATATAGCGTCGGACATGGCTCCCCCGATCACGTTCACGTACCTCAACGCTCACGATGTCGACCGACTGCAACTGACCGAATCCGAAATTATCGACGCAGTCAATGCAGCGCTGATCGCCCAGGGCACGTCCGGGCAAGCCGTCATCGAACCGCGGGTCCATCTGACCCCCGACCCGGCGTTTCGGGGCCACTTCAACGTGCTTCGCGGGTACGTGGCTCCGCTCAATCTGGCCGGCGTGAAGGTCGTGGGCGACTACATCGACAACTACAAGCAGGGACTGCCATCGGAGATGGCCATGCTCAACCTGTTCGACCCCCGCACCGGCATGCCCCGGGCCATCATCGACGCGACAGCCATCACGGAGATGCGGACGGGCGCGTTGACGGCGATCGGAGCACGCCACCTCGCCCGATCCGATGCCAAGATCCTCGGCCACGTCGGGGCGCGGGGTACCTCCTATTGGAATGTCAGATTGCTTGACCATCTGTTCGACTTCGACGAGATCCGCGTGCACTCCCGGCGGCCCGAGAGTCGCGAGGAGTTTGGCGCGCGGCTGCGGGCGGACCTCGGCAGAGAGGTCATCGTGACGGACAGCTGGGAGCGCTGTCTCGATGGCGTCGACATTGCCGTCGAAGCATCACGATTGGAGCAGCCGGAGGAGTTGTTCAAGACGTCATGGATCAAACCGGGAGCGCTGGTGATTCCGTATGGAACCGTAAGCGCGTTAGAGCTGTCTATGACGTCGGCCATGCAGAAGATCGTCGTCGACGACCTGGGCCAGTTCCGGGCGGGCAACCTGGGAGCGTTGCGCCCCCAGATCAATGCGGGACTCCTGTCTGAGGATGGGATTCACGCCGAACTGTGCCAGATCGTGACCGGTCAGCGCTCTGGACGCACGGACGACGATGAGCGCATACTTTTTTGGCATCGGGGTCTGTCACTGTCCGACATCGGCCTTGGCGCCACTGTGCTGGCTAAGGCGAACCGTTTGGGAATCGGCCAGACCCTGGTCTACGCGTGACCCGGCAGGGGCGCCGTGGGTGGTCACGTGCCTTCTCCGTCGTCCGCCAGCAACTCGGCGAACCATCCGCTGCACACGAGGTTCCGGGCCACGGTCTCGAGCTCACGTCCGAGCGGGCGGTCTTCATGGATGAAGGGTGAGATCAGTCGGAGCTCGGCGAACAGTTTTTCAAGCGGTCGGGTTACAGGTGCCGGGCCGGTGGTCACGAAATCCGAGCCGATAACGGTGTCATGGGGCGCCTGACGTCGCAGATCGATGGCCTGAGCCCCAGCGAGAAACTCGATCGACACCAAAAGCGAAAGCCGGTCGAGAAGCGTGTTCAACTTCTCCACGGCAAGCGCCGAGAACGTAGCCGCATCCTCGACCCCGTCTGCGTTGTGGGAACCCAGAATCGGAACAGGATTGGCCAGATGGACAATCTCGGCTCGAAGCGCTTCGAGGGGCTTGAGCAATGGCCCGAACCCGGCGCTGTCGGGGGCATCGGAGGTGAGGAGCATAGGCAGTCCCGTGAACGGAGCGTGCATGAGACGATGAACCCGAGCCACCGAGTCATTCGCGCACCACGCCAGAGAGCGGGCGACACCGTCGACGGTCTGCGTGAGGCGGGGGAGATGGAAGTTGCCGGTGCTGATGCAGAGGCCCTCATCGATCAACACCACCGGGTTGTCGGGCGCCGTGTTCAGGTCTACCGCCAGCTCCTCGTCCAGTTCGGCGAGCGCGGCCCATGCTGCGCCGTGGACCTGCGCGACACAGCGGAACGACACAGGGTCCTGGAGGCGCCGAGCCACTCCCGGTCGACCGAGCGGGCCGTCGATCAGGAGCGCCCGGAGTTGGTCGCCGGCTTCCACCTGTCCGGGTTGGGGTCGTACCCGGAGCGCTTGGGGAAGAACTGGCGAAAGGTTCGCCCCGAATCCCTCCATCGACAAGGCCGCGGCTCCTTGCAGCGCTATCAGCACATCGCGGGCCCGCTCGAGGGCGAGGGCCGCAGCCCCGCTCGAGTATGCGGTGTTGTTGCATAGGACCACACCGTCCTTCGGGGCCAGCATCAGAGTCTCGGCTCCAAGAGTGGACAGACCTTCCGCAGCCGGAACCGCGACGCCATTGATCAGAAGTTCGCCCTCACCGATCAACGCGTGGGCCAGAGACGCCATGACGACAAGGTCGGATGCGCCGATCGACCCGATCCGCGGCATCACCGGCACGACACCCCTGTTGAGCGCATCTGCCAAGGTTTCGACCACGGCCGGACTCGCACCCGCTCCGCCGGTGAGGAGCGTGTTGAGCCGAACAACCATGAGCGCGCGAACGACAACCACGGGAAGCGGCTCACCCAGCGCCTGTACTCGCCCTCGAACCGTCTTGTAGGAGAACTCGGTCGCGGCGTCGTGCGAAAGTGCCTCGGTCGAGCGCGCCCCCAAGCCGGTCGTCAGCCCATAGGCGGGTAATCCTTCAGCGAAGTAGCGTTCGACGACGGCACGCCCCGCGCGGACTTCGACCATCGCGTTTGGATCAACCGAGACACCGGCACCCTGGGAAACTCGACGCACAATGCGAGGCGTCAGGTTGTGCCCGTTGAGAACAATTGGCTCGCTCGTCTTCATTGCCCCAGGTTAGATACCCGGCAGAGTCGCGATGGAGCCGAACCGTTCCTCATCACTGTGCTCACAAACGACTTCGCCATTACCCAGGCAGCCTGAAATGCAGCGCGGTCTACGTTACGACGACGAAGGCCTCGCACGGCCCGTCGACGACACCGGCGCTGACGCACGCTCGACCGAGTCGCGCCGCAGCATCTGAACCCTCGGCACGGAGCAGGCCCAGGAGATACGCGATGGCCGCGTGGCGTTTGTGCGCCGTATCCAGTTTGTATCCGAACAACGACGAGCCGAACACGCGGTCGGGCTTGAGCGACCGGAGTTCCGCGGTGAGGTACCGGTTCTCGACCAGCAATCTGAAACTGGATACGACCAGCACGGTGTCGTGGTCGAAGTCAGCCACGTCCGTGACGGTGTCGAATGGGCGTGCGGTAATTCCGACCCTCGACGGAGGCACCCCGAAGAAGTCAAGAACGATTCGGCTCTGATCATTTGGTAAGTACACATAGTCTTGGCCCCAATCGAGGTTGGAGTCCGACAGAAGCTCATACCCGTGCCCGCGACCGCCCGTCAGCGGAGAGAAATATGCGAGGTTCGCCGGAAACGCCTGAACGGCCGACGCCAACTGCCCGCAGACCAGTAGCGCGACCACCGCGATTCCCGATCGCCTGCGAAACAACGTCGGCTCGGGGCCGGCCAACCTACCAACGACGGCGGATCCTGACGCCAATAAGGCAACGACCATCGCGAACAGCACAATTCGCACTCCGTTGTTGATGTTACCCATCAGGGCGCACCCGAATACGAGCGCCGCCGCCATGACCGGGTAGGTCGCCCACCAACCATCGACCACCACACCTTTCGGACGTTTCTGGTGCAGCCGCTTTCGAGCACCAGCGACCAGTAGGAATGCCGCCACAACCAACAGCACCAACTCGACGGGCGTCGACTTCGCCACCCAGGCGATCGGGAAGTAGGACACAGATCCCTGCTTCGACACGGACCCGTGCAGGAAGTTGATATGCCCAACGCGCGAATGGTTGAGTTGGCCGAGAAACCCGATCACCGGTGCTGGTAGCGGAACGGGCGAGGTCCCGCCCCATGGGATGTCGCGTCCGGCTGACCAGAACGACAACGCCCATGAGAACACGAGGCCCCCGATGGCCGCGTTGAGCACCCGGACAACGGACGAGCCAAACGTCGACCAACGGGTCCGGCTTCGATCGGCCGATCTGATGCCGAAGATGAACAGAGGAACGAGCAGCACAACCGCCGTCTGCTTCGCACTGAAGGCAAGTCCGAACCAAAGCGATTCGAGCAGCAGGGCCTTGGGGGATACGCAACGGGGATGGCGTTCAAGCCAGACAAAGAAGGCCAGACCAGTCGCGACAAAGGCGATGTCGGTCGTCATGAGCGACGCGTGGGCGACGAACGTAGGCGAAAGAGCGAGCAACAACACGCTTACAATGCGGGCGGAGTCGGGCACCTTTTCGTTGAGGAGCCGATCGGCCGCCGATAGCGTGCCCAGCCCAAAAATGCTCAGGCAAACGAGTCGTCCGGCGACGACGCCCGACGCCAACCCGACCTGGCGTCCCGTGATCAATTCGACAACCACAGCCGGCAGTGCCCCAAGCAGCTGATGCAACGGTCCGGTCGCGAACCGCATGAACTCGACACCGCTGAGATTGAGCCACGCCGACCGGCCTGAGTCGAGGTACACCTGTTCGTCCACCGTCACGCCGAGGCGGACCGCGAGTGGGACGGCCTGCACCATGAAGGCGACAAACGGAACCAGCCTAAGGAGTCGGGCCGGGTCGTCGGTCCTACGGGCGAACACACGAGATACCTGCCGCCCTCGGACCGCGTCGACGGCGTCGCTCCTCGACAGATTCATTCCCTGAAAGATCGGCTCGATCACCGACCGACCTGAGCAGCACTGTCCGAGCCCATGGATCCTTCCGGCTCGGAAACGCCAGGGAATACAGCGACAAGCGGTCAACTGTCAATAGAGGCACCGCCTGGGTAGCCTTTGAGGTATGTCGTCGTCCCCCTCGGTTGTCCCTGATCTCACCGCAGCAGCGTCCGTCGTCTCGGCCTGCAGCGCCGTGGTTGAGGCCTCAACCCGCCATCTGGCCGCTCAGGCCGAGCGGGTCGATGCAGCTATCGACCTACATCAGCAGCTCGCCTATGACCTTGCTCACGCAGCCTCTGCCGTCGAAAACGCCCGGGCCGTCCTTGACTACGGCAACAAGGGCCCCATCGAAGCGAACATCGCCGTGGCGTTCGTGGCCGACGTCGCATTTGACGTCACGACCAAGTTGCTCGGCCGGGAAGAGGAGTGGGGCGTAGCCGAAGGCGCACTCAACTCCGCGCTGCCCTTCATCCGGCAATACCGATCGGCGGCGTTTGTCGCCGGTTTGGCCGATGAGCTGATTGCGTCCGCCGGAGGTCCGCGTCATCTCGACGCCGATTTTGAAATGGTGCAGGACACGTTTCGCCGCTTCGCCGAGGAACAGGTGCGCGAACGCGGTGAACACGTGCACCGCACCAACGGCGACGTCCCTGAGGAAGTGATAAGCGGCCTGGCTGAGATGGGCGGCTTCGGCCTGTCCGTTCCGGAGGAATACGGTGGGTTCGCCACCGGCGGCGAAGGTGAATACCTCGGCATGGTCATCGCGACCGAGGAGCTCACCCGGGGATCGCTCGGCATCGGCGGATCGCTCATCACCCGCCCCGAGATTCTCACTCGCGCGTTGGTTCGCGGTGGGACGCCGGAGCAAAAGGCCGAATGGCTGCCGAAGATCGCGACCGCCGAGGTCATGGGAGCGGTCGCGGTGACGGAACCCGACTTCGGCAGCGATGTCGCAGGTATCAAAGTGACCGGGACCGAGACCGTCGACGGAGAATGGGCGATCAACGGTGTGAAAACCTGGTGCACGTTCGGTGCCCGTGCGAATGTGCTTTTGCTGCTCGCCCGCACCGACCCCGACCGGTCCAAAACCCACCGTGGTCTCTCGCTGTTCCTTGTGCCGAAGCCGATTGCGAGTGGTCACGGTTTCCAGTTCACCCAGGAACACGTCGATGGTACGGTCGGCAAGATGGAGGGCCGCCCGATCGACACGATTGGCTACCGCGGCATGCACTCCTACGAAATCGCCTTCGAGGACTGGCGCGTGCCCGCAGCGAATCTCATTGGGGAGGAGACCGGCCTCGGAAAGGGTTTCTACTTCCAGATGGAAGGCTTCGAAAACGGTCGCATTCAGACAGCCGCCCGAGCCGTTGGGATCATGCAGGCTGCGTTCGAAGCCGCTGTGTCGTACTCGCAGAACCGCAAGGTCTTCGGCCACAACACGGTCGATTACCAGCTGACGAAGATCAAGCTCGCCCGCATGGCTGTGATAATCCAGGCCAGCCGTCAGTTTTCCTATGAGGTGGCGAAGATGATGGGCAAGGGTGAGGGAGCGCTCGAAGCTTCCATGATCAAGGCCTACGTGTGCCGCGCGGCCGAATGGGTCACCCGCGAGGCGATGCAGATCCATGGCGGCATGGGTTATGCCGAGGAGTTTCCGGTATCGCGGTACTTCGTCGACGCCCGTGTACTTTCGATCTTTGAGGGGGCTGACGAGACCCTCTGTCTGAAGGTCATCGCCCGACGCCTTCTCGAGCGGGCGGGTAGCAGGTAGTCGGTTGAGTTCCGATCCGGTATTACCATATGCGTGCTTAGGTCTTGCTTGACCACAAAGGGCATTCCAAGAGCAGCGGCGCTCCTCATCAGCGGGTCGCTGTTCCTTTGCGGGTCACCCCGGCCGGTGCAGGCCGCTACAAAGGGGCCGACCAAAGCGCCGGTGCGGTCGGCCGGAGCGACCCCGCCCGCCAGGGCGGCGGTGCTTCCCGTCGTTCCACCGACCGACCCGACGGTCTTTGCCTCAGCGGGGCCGTACCTCGCGGGAGTGACGACGTTGGCCATCGCAACGTTCGGGCCTTCGAAGACGAAAACGGCCGAGGTGTGGTACCCGGTCCAACCGCTGAACTCGCGCCGGATCACGACCGAAACGCTCTATGACCTGAGACAGATGCTGCCACCGTCGCAGCGCAGGCTACTCGGCAAGCAGATCGGTGCCGTGCAGAAGACGGAAGCGGCTCGTGGAGCACGGATCACGTCGGGTGGACCGTTCCCCGTCGTCTTGTTCAGTCATGGCTTCGGAGGCTTTGCGACGCAGTCTGCGTTTCTCATGACGCACCTCGCGACGTGGGGCTTCGTGGTGATCGCGCCCGATCACCCGGGTCGTGACGTTGCGGCAGTCCTCGGCGGAACGTCCACGTTCAACGAAAGGGCCGACGTTGACGACCTCCGTGCGTCCGTCGCAGCACTGGGTGGGAGCGCTTTTCGACAGAGCATCGATCTGAACAATCTCGCCGCTCTCGGACACTCGGCCGGAGCGGATGCCGTAGTGCGCTGGTCGGCCGGTGAGCCGCGCGTCCAGGGTCTTATCGTGATGGCCGGAGGAGTATCGGGCATGTCAGGGAAGCTGCCCGAACCGATGCGGCCGATCCTTTACATGTCGGCCGACAACGACCAGATAATGAGCGCGCAGAGTATTGCCTCCGCCTACCGAGCATCTCAGTCTCCGAAGCGCCTCATCGCGCTGAAGGACTCCGGCCATCTGGCCTTCGCCGATATCAGCGTGATCGGCGCCGATGGGGGCGGCATGCTCGCCGATGCCGAGCGACTGGGTGTCAAGCTGCCCGCAGTCCTGCGAGCGCTCGGCACCGATGGTTGTGGGGCGCCCAACGCTCCTGTCACCAAAGCGTGGCCCGTAATCCGGTCGAGCGTGGTGGCCGAACTCAGGGCGATCTTCGGAAGCGGCACGCCCGGCTTCGGTCTCGACCAGATGACCCTCGACACGCTGGCCGCCCGAGGATCCGTTGAATCCACGTTTACGATCAGCTGACGCCGGTTTGGGCGCGCTGTTCAACCGTCCGGGGCAAGTGCACCCACACCCTTACTGTCGTCGGGGCAGGCGGACCTTCGCTTCGCCCGGCATGAGGATGGTGGCATCCAGTGACTGTTCCCACAGGCGCAGCGAGACCACATCGTCGTCGATCGACTCCACGGTCCCACGGAATTCGTAGTCGTGTTCCGGAAGCGCCGATGCGCGGTTCTGCCACGAGAGGTTCAGTATGCGACCAAGCGGTCCGGCCCAGTCGGTTACGTACTGACTCAACCACGCTCCCTGAAGCGGCCCGTGCACGATGACGTCGGGGTGGCCTTCGAATCGGGCGTAGTCGACGTCATAGTGGATGCGATGCGGGTTCCACGTGGCCGCCGAGTAGAGAAACAACTGAACCCGGCCGGCATTACGCACCACAACCGGAAGTTCCGTTCCCACCGCAACGTCATCAAGATAAATCTGCGCGCCTATCATCGGGCTATGCCGATCTGACGGGCCCTGGCAACAACGTGGCCCAGTTGATTCGTGTAGGTCGTTTCCCGTGTGATGCGCACGAACGGCCCCTTGCTCCCCCACTTCTCGTCGAGTCCGGCCAGACACGACGAGGCCGTAATCCGGTCACCGACGCATACCGGTTCGAGAAAGTCCCACTCCTCCCCACCAAACATGGTTCGCTGCACTCGCAGCCTCAACCCGGAATTGCCTTTGAAGAGGCCGTCTTCCCGGATATCGCCGAGCGGTCTACCTCGCACGAGCGCATACTGCACGTACGTCGGTGGTGCGGCCAACCCGCGATAGCCGGCGGCCGTCGCTGCGACCTCATCGAAGTACACCGGGTTGAGGTCACCCACGGCTTGCGCATATCGCTGCGCCCCTATCGCCGTAATGTCGCCAACCACCGTTTCGGCGTCGGCCTTGCCAACCTGGGCCAGTGTCTCCGGTGGTATCAGCGACTCGTGCTCGTTCACGGACACACTCTACGCGCGGGGCCCCGATTCCGTCGCAGCAGGCGACGTGGGTTCACCCAGTCGTTCCGCTCACCACGACGACCGTGCATTTGGCGTGTTTCACGATCTGATCAGATGTGGAACCGAGCAGGAGACCGAGGAACCCGCCGTGTCCGCGAGCACCGACGACCAGCAGGTCCGCGTCTTCCGACAGCTTTCTCAGCAGCGGAGTCGGGTGACCCTCCACTGCGATCCGAACGACAGCAACGCGCTCGGCCGGGTCGATGATTGCGTCGGTGATCATGCGCTCGAGCGTGGCTTTGGCCTCAGCTTCGGGGAGGTTCCAACCTGTGGCGTCGACGCCATCAGGAATCACTATGTACGCATATGGGTTCCAACCGATCACCACGTGTAGTTCTGCACCGCGGAGTCTCGCCTCATCAACCGCCCACTTCAGCGCCTCGGCACTTCCGGCGGAGCCATCCACTCCAACGACGATCTTGGTCATCTCGGGGCTCCTCAAACTGGTGCAACGGGGGCCGCACACCAGTACATGTTCACCCGGCGTCCGCGCTCCGAACAGGCCCACAGTGCCAAGGGACCTGGGACCAAGGTCACCTCTTGCGCCCGTGCCCGCGGCGAATGAACCATCAATCTCAGGTGCGGTGACTTTCGACCCTAGAAATCTGACGCCGATCGGTTCGACCATGTGCTCAGTGGCGTTGTGCGGTGCCTGGCCGATCGTGAAGCGGCGGAACTCGCCGCCCTGGAGACTCCAGGCATACTCAATGTCATCAACCGAATTGAGATCGGCCCGGCGGCGATGCGTGACGATGTACAGAATTCGATCCTTCAGGCTTTCCTGTCGAACGCCCACCGCCACGCCCAGACCATCGTCGTAGACATCGTCGACGGGCACGTGGAATTGCGCGCAGCGTCAGGGGACTCGCCGAGCGTGAACTTGCTGAACAGTCCGCCAGATCAACGCCAGGCGTGCGATCGGTCAAGAGCCATCTGCGGGTGCATGCCTAGGCCAGCCGACCGATGCCTGAGCTACGACAGGACCAGCGCGGCCAAGGGAAACGTTGTCATGGCAAGGGCGGCGAAACCCACAGCGAGTTGTGAAGCACGACCCGAACGGTACTCACCGAGGACATCGCGGGACCGCGCCAACAACAGGATCAGTACGATCAACGGGGGCGCGGTCACCCCGTTGAAGATGGCGGAGAAGTACAGCGCCTTCATCGGATTAACGCCCAACCAGAACATGGCGAGGCCGAGCGCGATAGATCCGACGATAACCGCATAGAAGCCCGGGGCCTCCTTGGCTTTGCGGCTGAGTCCCTCATCCCAGTGAAGGGCCTCGGCGATAGCGTATGCAGTCGACCCGGCCAGAACCGGAATTGCCAGAAGGCCCAGGCCGATAATCCCGAGCGCGAACAGGAACTTGGCCAGGCTGCCGGCGAGCGGCTCCAATGCGAGGGCCGCCTGCTCAGCCGAGCTGATGCTGACCGAGCCCGACTTTCCGAGCGTCACCGCTGCGGTGCACATGATGGCGAACATGGCCACCACACCCGACAGCATGCCGGTCCAAACGTCGACGCGCATCGCAACGAGGTGGGGTCGGTCGACCCGGGCGGTCGGATCGTCGTTTCGCTCTTCAACCTCTTCCGACGTCTGCCAGAAAAACAGGTAGGGCGAAATGGTCGTTCCGCCGACCGCCGTCATCGAGAGCATGGTCGCGGCGTCGATGTTGAAGCGAGGAAGGAAGGTTCGAGCGGCGACGGCGGACCAGTTCACCTTGACCACCGCCAACACGAAAACGTACGACAACAGTGAAAGGGCAAACCACCGCAGCACCCTTGAGTACCGATGGTAGGGAACCAGCACCTCCGTGCTGGCTATGAAGACCGCAAACGTCACGGCCCCGAGACCCGCGGGAATCGGCACGAGCAACCGGAGCGCGGCACCCATCGACGTGAGGTCGGCCGCTATGTTCAAGGTATTGGCCGTGGCGAGCAGGCCGACCGCTCCCAGCAAGACCCATTTCGGGAAGCGCTCACGGAGCAGGGTCCCGAGGCCCTTGCCGGTCACGAGACCGAGTCGGGCCGTCGACTCCTGAACGCCGACGGCTAGGGGCATCAGAAATGGTGCCATCCAGAGCAGGCTGAGTCCACGGGCGGCTCCGACCTGAGAATAGGTGCCGATTCCTGACGGATCATCGTCGGCGGCTCCCGTCACGATTCCGGGGCCGAGACGTTTGAAGTAGCCGTGGCCCCGCAGCGAATGCCGCGCCAAATGGTGGGAGCGCTCGTGCCTGGCTAACGCGCCGCGCCATCTGATCAACGGCGACATCTCACGAGTAGCTACGCGATCCGTTGCGGAATGGCCATGCCGACGGTGGCATACGCCTCGGCTTCGTCAAGGGTCTCGGCCGCGAGAAGCGCGTTGGCCAGCTTGTCGAGCCGCTCGCGATTGGCCCGCAGTCTCGTAAGCGCATCGGTATAGCACGCGTCGATGAGGGCGCGGACTTCGGAGTCGACGAGCTGACGGGTCGCTTCCGATGGCGCGCTCGGATCGCCCGGGAACCATGCCGAGCCGTCGGCGGACGGAAATATCGTGACCGGACCGATAGCATCCGACATACCCCAGCGACCGACCATCTGCCGGGCGATCGAGGTGATCTGTTCAAGGTCGGATTCTGCCCCGGTCGTGACGGTGCCGAAGACGATCTCTTCCGCCGCTCGCCCACCCAGCGCTCCGGTTATCCGGCCCTTGAGGTACTCCGCGTCGTATCCGTAGCGATCGGTATCAGGCGTCTGAAAGGTCACACCGAGCGCGGTGCCGCGAGGAATGATCGAGATTTTGCGCACCGGGTCGGCTCCCGGGATGAGCATGCCGAGGAGCGCGTGCCCGCCCTCGTGGTAGGCCGTCCTCGTACGGTCTTCGATCGAAAGCGTGATGTTACGTTCCGCCCCGAGGATGATCTTCTCAAGTGCGTTGCTGAAGTCGGTCGTCACGACCTGTTCGCGGTCGTGCTTGACCGCCAGCAGAGCCGCTTCGTTGACGAGGTTCTTGAGGTCGGCACCAACCATGCCGGGAGTGATCGACGCTATGTGGGCCAGTGAAACGTCGGCGGCGAGCGGTACGGATCGCGCGTGGATGGCGAGGATCGCTTCGCGGCCGGTCATATCAGGAGGATTGACAACGATGCGGCGGTCGAAGCGTCCTGCCCGCAACAGTGCCGGGTCGAGGACATCCGCCCGGTTCGTGGCCGCCATCACGACGACACCGTCGGTCTGCGTGAAGCCATCCATCTCGGTGAGAATCTGGTTCAGCGTCTGCTCGCGCTCATCGATACCGCCGAGACTCGCTCCTCCACCGCGGGCGCGACCTATAGCGTCGAGTTCGTCGATGAAGATCATGGCGGGTGCAACCTTCTTGGCCTGGTCGAACAGGTCGCGTACGCGGCTGGCTCCGACCCCGACGATCATCTCAATGAACTCCGATGCGGAAGCGGAGAAGAACGGCACCCCGGCTTCGCCGGCGACCGCACGGGCGAGCAGCGTCTTGCCGGTGCCGGGAGGCCCGGAAAGCAACACACCGCGAGGAAGATGGGCGCCGACGCGGTGGTACTTTTCCGGGTGCTTCAGCAACTCCACGATCTCCGACAGTTGCTCCTCAACTTCGTCGATACCCGCTACGTCGGCGAATGTGACGCGCGCGGGTCCGAGGTTGTCGCCCCGAATCGCCTTCGACCGGCCGAGTCCGCCGATCCCTCCGAGCCCACCCGCTCCACGAAGCGCCCGGGATCCGACTACGAGAAGCCCAACCAACAGCAGGGTCGGTCCGAAATTCAACAGGAGGCTCAGCCAGATCGGTGTGTCGGAAACCAACGACTTCGCGGTGATGTCGACCTTTTTCGACCGGAGAAGCGTGAGCAGATCGTCGGCGGCGAAGGTCGGTCGTTCGACCGAGAACTGGGAGACCGCCTTGCCTTCAATCATCTGTGCACTTATGAACTTGCCAGTGATCGTGTCACCCTTGGCGTAGATGGTTGTGACTTTTGCGGCCGTGACGAAGTCGACGAAGGTGTTGTAGGAGATCGCCTTCTTTGCTTCGGGTTTGGTTAGGAGACCGGCGAGGATCCAGTTGACCAGAAGCGCAATGCCAAGCAGCGCAAACCACGACGGTCGACGAACGCTCGGCTTCTTCGGCGCCTGAGGTTTGTCGGGAGGCGCCCCTTCAACGCGCCACAGCGGTCGCTCCCCGGGTGCCTCAGTGGGTTTCTCCGAGTCCCCCACTATGAACCGTGTGGCAGTTCTGTGGTCTGGGTGTCTCGGAATCCCTCCGCATGGTCCGGGTGGTCGTGCAGCACGTGATCTTTGACTTCGGCCATGTACGAGAACCGAAGTTCACAGTATGGGCATTGATGGACGACACTTCCGGATTGCATACGGCAACACTCATTCTTGGTTCGCAACTTCGCAAGGGACCTTCGTCCCCTCAAGACGTTACGTTGATCGTTTTCCGGGCGAAGGGTCAACGCAGCCTTCGTGCCCTCAGCCGATGGGAGCGGTGAGAAACAGTTCCGAGGAGCGCTGAGCCCGAGCCTCGGCTTCGTGCTGGGCAGCTTCATCGATGAGGTGTCGGGCCTCGTGAATGGCCGCCAACCCAACCCTTCGGCTCCCTGAATCGATCACCCAGTCATTGTCATTGTCATTGCCTTCGGCTTTGGGTCGTCCATCCGCTACTGCATCGGGAACCAGTTCGAGTTGCTGCTCACCATGGATCGGTCGGTGGTGTCGGTGGCTTTCGGTCATGTCGCTCCTCGCTTTCGATGGTGCCAACCATTCATTTACTTCTACCCGGTTCTCCACTCCTACTTACATTTACTTTGTAAGCGGATCCTCTGCAACTGTCACAGGGGCGAACGGATGCCATGGCTTGGGTCTTTGGACAGTGCGGACTTCCGATCGACCGCCTTTCGCCGCGTGCCAGACGGTCCAGAAATGGATACGGTGGATGAAGAGCATCATTCGATCCATCAAGCACCCGAGGGACGCCGATGACCCATCCACACGAAACGCCGCCGCAGCCGATCAAGCACCCGGCGGAAGATGAAGTCGAACTGTACGAAGAGACCGAGGACGTACCGGGCGAGATGAGCGCCGCGGATCTACTCGACAATCTCGATGACCTGGCTTTGGCAGCGGAACTCAACGAGGCTCCCGGGTAATCGACTTCTCTCGGTGACTAGTACCGGTCAGATTTTGCCCCGAACACCCGGTTCGCTTCCTGAATGACCCGCAGGTAGTTGGCGCGCTCGTAGGCATCAGGATCCGGAATGTTCCCAACCGCCATGGACCCGCAGATCTGTCCGACCGACTCGTAGTCGTTTGCGTTCAGCCACTCGGCCATTCCGTCACGCAATCGGGTGAGGTGGGTCGGCCCATGACGCAGCAGCGACGAGGTGGTCATGACGACCTTCGCGCCTCCGAGCAGTGCCTTCACAACATCGGCCGGCTCGTGCACACCGCCCGACATCGCGATGTCGGCTCGCATCGATCCGCTGAGCAGGGCCGTCCATCGCAACGGCAGCCGAAGGTCGGCCGAGGTCGACAGATCGAGGCTCGCCCGCACTTCAAGCGCATCGAGGTCGATGTCGGGTTGGTAGAAGCGGTTGAACAGGACAACGCCGTCGGCCCCCGCATCGACGAGCCGGTGAACAAATGCGGGCAGCGCCGTGAAGTACGGGCCAAGTTTTACGGCGAGCGGGACCATGACCTGGGCGCGGACAGACTCCACCAACGTGAGGATCAACGCTTCGACGTTCGCCGCGGTGGCCGAGGGATCGGCCACAACCCGGTACACGTTCAGCTCCAGGGCATCCGCTCCGGCACCGGCCAGTTGGGCGGAATGACGGGTCCACGCGCTCGGGGTCGTTCCATTCAGGCTGGCTATCACGGGAATCCGGAGCGTCTGTTTTGCCGCCGCCACAAGATCGATGAAGCGCTTCACGACGTCGAGTGGTTCGGTCAGCAACGGCAGATGGTTCACCGATTCGGCGTGCACCAGCGATGTGAGGCCACTTGCCCCAGCACGAACGACATCTCGTGCTCGGCATCTTCTTCGAACAACGAAGGAAGAACCACCGCCGCGGCTCCAGCCGCCTCCAACGCCAGCAGCGACTCAAGTCGGCCGGTGAGAGGGCTGGCTGAAGCCACGAGTGGGTGCGGCAGCTTGAGCCCGAGGTACGTCGTCGAAAGGTCAGTTGCCATCCGGACCATCTCCATTGCCAGCGTCAGCGATTTGATGTTCGACGAATGCCCCCGGTACGGTGCGCTCGACGTGCGCCAGTTGGTCGTAGTAGCGCCAGCGCTCGTCTATGTCGCGCTGAGCGAGCGCGGTGAGATCGGCCGCCGCGACCGGATCGGATCTTCGCAAGGTGGCGAAACGGGCCTCGGCTCCCATGAACACGTCGACCGGGATAGACGGCGCCTTGCAGTCGAGTTGGAAGGGCGTGAGATGCTCGTCGTCACCGGGCTTGTAGCGGTAGAGAGGCCAGTACCCTGACTTCACGGCGTCCTTCTGATGCGACATCGACGTGCGCATCTCGATGCCATGGGCGATACAGGTGGAGTAGGCGATGATCAACGACGGTCCGGGCCACGCCTCGGCTTCGGCAAACGCTTTTACCGCCTGCACATCGTTGGCTCCGATCGCGATCTGGGCCACGTACACGTTGCCGTAGCGTCGGGCCTCGACTCCAAGATCCTTCTTGGCCGTGCGTTTGCCCCCCGCCGCGAACTTCGCTACAGCGCCTCGCGGCGTCGCCTTCGAGGCCTGTCCGCCCGTGTTCGAATACACCTCCGTGTCGAGCACGAGAACGTTGACGTCGCGTCCTGACCCGAGTACGTGATCAAGTCCACCGGAGCCGATGTCGTACGCCCAGCCGTCGCCGCCGACTATCCAGACATTCCGCCTCACCAGCGTCCCGGTGAGTGGAAGCAGCCACTTCGCTACCTTACCAACTTCATCGGCGCGCTTACTGTATTGACTCAAGGTCTCATCGAGCTGAGCTACAAGTGTCCGTTGCGCTGCGATCTCGGCGTGGGTCACCGGTAGTGCCGGGTCGATCGACAGAAGTGCCTCGACGAGTGCTCCAGGCAGATCAGCGAGCGAGGCGAGTCGAACCAGCGCGGCAACCGCAACCTCCCGTTGGCGGTCAAGAGCGATGCGCATCCCAAGACCGAATTCCGCGTTGTCCTCAAACAGCGAATTGGCCCAGGCCGGACCCCGGCCTTCAGCATTGACAGCCCACGGCGTGGTCGGAAGGTTCCCTCCGTAGATCGATGAGCATCCCGTTGCGTTCGCGATCACGCTACGGTCGCCGAACAGTTGGCTGAGCAGTTTGAGGTAGGGCGTTTCGCCGCAGCCGGAACAGGCGCCACTGAACTCGAAAAGAGGCTCGAGCGACTGCGCTCCTTTTACGGTCGTCGGGTCGAGCAGACCCGGTTCAACGGAATCCATCGCGAGAAAGTACGCCCAGTTGTCGATTTCCGAGCTGAGCCTCACTCCCGCCGGTTCCATGTTGAGCGCCTTGTGCTTAACCTGCGACTTCGACCGGGCCGGGCAGACGTCGACGCAGACACCGCAGCCCGTGCAGTCTTCAGGAGCCACCTGAATCGTGAGTTGCAGACCCGGGTGCTCGTGGGAGCGGAACGCCTTCGAGGCAAACCCGTCCGGTGCACCGATGACCGCCTCCGGCCCGTGCACCTTCATCCGGATGGCGGCGTGCGGACACACAAGCGTGCAGCGGGCGCAGTCAATGCAGATCTCGGGATCCCACACCGGTAGTTCAGTCGTCAGGCGACGTTTCTCCACGCGGGCCGTACCGGTGGGAAATGTGCCGTCGATGGGCATGGCGCTGACCGGCAGGAGATCTCCTTCACCCATGAGCATCCGGGCCGTCACGCGTTGCACGAAGTCAACAGCCTCGGCCGGAACCGCTGGGCGGCGGAGCGCCCCCGTCCGGGCCGCCGCATCCAAGAACACCGGCACGGTGAGCTCCGACAGTCGCCCGGCTACACCATCGATCGCGGCGAGGTTCGCTTCAACAATGCGGGGACCGAGGAGCGCGTACGCCTTTCGAACCGACGCCCGAAGTGCTTCAAGGGCTTCAGTTGCGGGGAGCAGATCGCTCACGAGGAAGAACGCCGCCTGCATAACCGTGCTGATCAACCCAGGAAGGCCCACTTCGGACGCCAACCGGTGCGCATCAATAATATGTACACCAAGGTTCTTGTCGATGATGTGCTTCTGTGCTTCCAGCGGAAGCTGATCCCAGGTCCTCTCCGGGGCGAAAGGGCTGTTCAACAGGAACACCCCACCGGGGCGCGCCGCGGCGAGAACATCGACCCGGTCCAGCAAACCGATCTGGTGGCACGCGACGAGGTGTGCGTCGGAGACAAGATACGTGGAACGGATCGGTTGGTCCGAAAACCGGAGATGCGAGACCGTCATCGAACCCGACTTCTTGGAGTCGTACACGAAGTAGCCCTGCGCGTACTCTCGACGGGCGTCACCGACGATCTTCGCCGTGGACTTGTTGGCTCCAACGGTGCCATCGGATCCGAGCCCGAAGAACACGGCTCGAAGGTCGGCATCGTCGGTCACGAACGAGGAATCGACCACAAGGCTTGAGTTCGATACATCGTCCACGATGCCCACCGTGAAACGTCGTTTCGGCTTGGGCAGCGCCAGATTGTCAAACACCGCCTTGACCATGGCCGGGGTGAACTCCTTCGAAGCCAACCCGTACCGGCCACCGATCACCAGAGGTGCAGCCAGATCACCCGCTCCTTCGTTAAGCGCGCAGAGTACATCAAGGAACAGCGGGTCCCCCGATGCTCCAGGTTCCTTGGTGCGGTCGAGAACCGCCACCCGGACTGCGCTCCTCGGCAACGCCGCTCTCAGGGCATCGGCCGGGAACGGCCGGTACAGACGGATCTGCAGCACTCCGACCTTGTCCCCCATCGCCCGCAGCGCGTCCACAGCCTCAGCTATGGCGCCGACTCCCGAGCCCATCACCACGATGACCCGCTCGGCATCGGGGGCGCCGTAGTAGTCAACGAGGCCATAGCGGCGGCCGGTCCGCAGCGACAGCCGGCCGAGCAACTCCTCAACGATGCCGGGTACGGCGTCCATAAACGGGTTGATCGCCTCACGGGCTTGAAAGAACACGTCGGGGTTCTGCGCGGTTCCTCGCAGGGTGGGATGGTCGGGGTCGAGACCGCGCCTACGCAGGGCCGCGACTGCATCCTCGTCGATGAGCGCCCTCACATCATCGTCGCTCGGAATCACCACCGTACTCACCTCGTGTGATGTCCGGAACCCGTCGAAGAAGTTCAGGAACGGCACGCGGCTGCGCAACGTCGCCGCGTGAGCGATGAGCGCCATGTCGGCCGCCTCCTGCACCGAGCCGGCTGAAAGCATGGCGAACCCGGTTGACCGAACGGCCATGACGTCACTGTGGTCACCGAAGATCGACAGCGCATGCGTAGCCACCGCCCGGGCCGCGACATGGATCACGGTCGGCGTCAACTCGCCCGCCAACTTGAACATGTTCGGCATCATGAGCAGCAGACCCTGCGACGCTGTGAACGTCGTCGCCAACGCGCCGAGCATCGCTGCTCCGTGCAGTGTTCCCGCGGCTCCAGCCTCCGATTGCATCTCGATCACGTCGGGCACCGTGCCCCAAAGGTTGCCTCGGCGTTCGGACGCCCACTGGTCACACAACTCGGCCATTCCGGAGGCCGGGGTGATCGGATAGATCGCAATCACTTCCGACATCCGGTACGCCGTTCGGGCGACCGCCTCGTTACCGTCGAGTATCTCGGCTACTCCCGCCGCACCGGGTCGGCTTTCGGTGGCCATCCCCTCGATGCTCACGTGAAGATGATCTGGCCACCGGCGGCGAGATCATAGAACTCGCCCACGGTGATGATCCCCTGGATCTGTTCAACGAAGTCATCGTCCTTGAGATCGAACATGTCGACCGACGCTTTGCACGCATACATCCCCGCGCCCGTATCACCGATCATTTCGATGAACTCGTTGATCGGGGGAATGTCGAGTTCGTCCATCTTTTTCGTCATCATGTGCGTCGCCAGTGCCGACATCCCGGGCAGGCCACCGAGAAGGGTTGGAATGTGCATAGCAGGATTGCCGACCGTCGCCACCTTGATGTGCTCGATCCGCTTCCTGTGAACGGCGTCGAGCCCGAAGAACGTGAAGAACAGGTTGGCTTCCATACCCTCGGCGCGAGCCCCATTGGCCATGATGAGCGCCGGGTAGATGCCTTCGAGCGACCCCTTTGAAACGATGATCGAGACTTTGGTTATCTTCTCGGGTTTGGGTTTTGCGACCGATTTCGTGGGATCGGTCAGGGTGTCAGTCATGATCAGATACATCCTTTCGGCTTCGGGATACCTGCGATGCGGGCGGCCATCTTCGCCGGGCCGTTCGGAAACAACGCGTAGAGCTCCTTGACAGTCACGCCCGAGGTCTTCCCGAGTGCGCGGACGGTCGGGCCGGTGCCCTTTTCGAAGAATTCCTTCCTCATGAACTCAAGTACCTGCCAGTGTTTCGGCGTGAGGTCAGAAATGCCCTCGGCGGCCGCGAGTTCGACGGCGATGTCCTTCGTCCACTGCTCGGGTTTGGTGAAGAAGCCTTCGTCGTTCAGATCAACTGCTAAGCCCGCATATGTTGTTGTGGTCATGCATCTACCTCCTGCTGAGTGTCTTTTTGAGAATTCGTTTGACCGTGGAGTTCTTGGTTGTTGTGCCCAGGGTCGGCGTGGTCCCGATCGCGTCGATCCTTGCCCCGTTCCGGCATATCTGCACCGATGCCGGGTATGTCACGACCCGGCAGGAGCGCGTGCCAGTAGAACCACTGGAACATGAGTTTCCCCAGGTGGTTGAGTCGGCTTTCTTTGAGGAGCGGCATGCCGACCTGAGCGGGGAAGTGGCCCGGAAGCGGCTCGGTTTCGTAATTGAAGTCGATCAGCAACGCCTTGCCAAAACCTGTTTCGATGAAGCAGTTGGCGTGACCGTCGTAACTCGTGTCGAGAT